>JBDKJJ010000068.1:0-3746 GCA_039796635.1 Bacteroidota bacterium | reverse complement strand
GTATGAATATTGATGTGATTCGTGAGCATATTACTTTACCTCCTTTAAAAAGAAATGATAATGTGGTTGTACATTGTGTAGGGGCATATAATATGACTCAATGGATGCAGTTCATTGCTTTGCGACCAGCCGTAGTGATGATTGATATGAATTCCAAACCCCATATTATTCGTCAACGTGAACAATTAGGAAATATGGAAGCGGCAGAATTGAAACCAGATTACTTGAAAGAATTTAAATTGTAAGAAGAGAGAAGTTGGAAGTGAGTAGTGAGAATTTAGAAGTTAGAAGTTAGAATTTAGAATTTAGAACTGAGTAGTTAGAATTTAGAAGTTAATACTCTGTGTCTTTGTACCTCTGTGGTGAAAAAATTGTGTTAAAATAAAACCAAACTGATAACTGAGCGATAAACCTTGAACCGAATAAACCATATAGCAAAAGAACTTTTGAGTAGTGTAATAAACAGCTATTCGCAAATGTTTTTTTCAGATAATAGAATATTTGCTTATTTTATTGTCGTGGCTACTTTTATCAATCCTAATGCAGGTTTGAGCGGTTTGATAAGTTTAATGGTAGCGTATGGTTTTGCAAAATGGATAAGCTTTGATAAAAATTTAATCACCTCAGGAACTTTAATTTTTAATAGCCTGATGATAGGATTAGTGATGGGTTTGCAGTATCAATTTAGCGGAAGTTTTTTTATACTCTTGTTTATTTTTTCATCATTAGCAGTTTTACTTTCAAAAACTTATTATGTGGTGTTGAGTAAATATGGATTACCATTTTTGAGTTTACCTTTCATCACTACTTACTGGATTTTTTTATTCTGTAACCGAAGTTTTGAAATTTTAGAAATTGATAAAACCAATTTATATTTCTATAATGAACTATATTCAATTGGCGGCAATAAGTTGGTAAGCATTTATGAATCATTGAATAGTTTACAACTTTCCATTTTTGTTGAATCGTATTTTAAATCATTAGCCGCAATATATCTGCAACATAATATCATAGCAGGAATATTAATTGCCTTTGGGCTTTTTTACTATTCCCGAATAGCTTTTACACTTTCTTTAATTGGCTATGCTACAGGTTTTTTCTTTTCAAATTATGTGTTAGGAAATGTAAATTATTTAACCTACGGTTATATAGGATTCAATTATATTTTAGCTGCCATTTCATTAGGAGGATTTTATTTAATTCCATCCCGAAAAAGTTATTTATTAGCTGCTTGTAGTTGCATCATTATAGTGATTTTACAAATTGCCTTGATGAAATTATTGCTAACACTTCAGCTTCCTTTGTTTAGTTTGCCATCAGCATTATTTATTCTGATTACTTTACTCACCTTAAAAAATCGTGTAGTTTCTAATGGATTAGATTTAGTGATTCATCAAACATATTCGCCTGAAAAAAATCTGTATCAACATAAAAATAATTTGGAGCGATATAGTAAAAATACTTATCTGCTCATCAATCCACCATTTTATGGTGAATGGTATGTTTCGCAAGGGCACAACGGAACTATTACTCATCAAGATGATTACAAGTTTGCTTGGGATTTTGTAATTACTGATGATACCCGAAAAACATTTAAATTGCCGGGAAAATCATTGTCAGATTTTTATTGTTACAATGTTCCAGTGGTAGCGCCAGCGGCTGGTTATGTGCATCAAATTATTGATGGAATTGAAGACAACGAAATTGGAGAAGTTGATATGATGAATAATTGGGGTAATACTATTATTATCAAACATTCTGAAACATTGTATTCAAAAATTAGTCATTTGAAAAAAGAAAGCTTTAAAGTATATGAAGGGCAATATGTTTATGCAGGAACTATTTTAGCAACTTGCGGCAATAGTGGTCGTTCGCCTGAACCTCATATCCACTTTCAGTTACAAGCTACACCATATATCGGTTCTAGAACAATTCAATATCCATTAAGCTATTTTATCAACTATAATCATTTGGGTAAAAAGCAATTTAATTCATTTGATTATCCTAAGGAAAATGCTGTAATTAGTAGTGTTCAATTAACACCAGTTTTATATCAGGCTTTTTATTTTGCACCAGGTAAAACCATCACTTTTGAAGTGAATGATTCTATTAATAAAATTGAATTAGTGCGTTGGGAATTTTTTACTGATGCACTGAATCAAACTTATATTTATTGCCACAAAACCAATAGTATAGCATATTACGTGAATAATTATTCTGTTTTTTATTTCACAAATTTTAATGGTGATACACAATCTTTATTGTATCAATTCTTCATGGGGGCGCATAAAATTTTATTAGGGTATTATGAAGATATCATGGTGGAAGATGTACTGCCGATTGAAAATATGTATCATGGAGGGATAAAAATTTTGCAAGATTTTTTAGCACCGTTTAAACTTTTCTTGAAACCAACATTCCAACAAAAATTCATAAGTATTGATGATTTGCATTTTCCTAAGCAAATTATTTTACAAACAAAAGTTCAAGTAAAAATGGGCACAAAAATTTTAAGGACTACAGATTTTATAATTGAAATTGGTCAAAACGGAATTGAGAGATTTACCACACAACATCAACAAAAAACAATTATTGCTACATGTATAAAGGGTTGATTTTAGGGGTAATGATATGCTTATTAAGTTTTTCTACTCATGCTCAAAAGCGCATGACAGCTGGATATTTGGATACATTAACTTATAAAAAATATAGTAAGGGTGATTGGGGTGCTGTATTAAAATATGGCAAAAATGCGGTGAAGCATCATATTGATTTTTATTATTTAAGATGTAGAATGGGGTATGCTTATTACATGAAAAAGCAGTACCGAGCATCCGCTTATGAATATGAAAAAGCATTGAAGCTTTATCCTGGGGGTTATGAAGCGTTAGAGTATTTATATTATTGTTATATTGAAAATCAAGAATTTGACAGAGCTTCATTAACGTATAAAAAATTTTCAGCCGAACAGAAAATAAGAATTCATGATTATCGAGTGCCTATAATTAAAAATATTCAAATGACATCAGGTGTAAAGCATACAAATGTTTCTCAATCATTACGTGATTTGAATTTCACATCAGCATCCATAGGGCATTATGTGGCATCAGGTTTTTCATTGTTTCATCAATATTCAGCACTACAACAAGATGCTTATTCATCTTCCATTCGTCAACATCAATATTATGTTTCGGCTCATTTACCGTTGAAAAAAGGATGGCAAATAATGCCTGCATTTCATTACATAAAAACAAATGTAATGCCTGTAACACCTACACCGCCTAATACTGGCACATTGGCAATGTTAGATAGTACCAGTTCAATGTTGGCAGGGATTTTAATTTCAAAGGCAACAAAAAAAATTGAAGTAGGTTATAATTTTTCATTTTCAAATTTTAATTCAGGCACACAAATTCAAAATAGTTTGTTTGCATTTGCGTTTCCTTTTAACAATAATAATTTGTCAATTGGTATTACTTTATCGGCTTTAAATCAATCAAAAATTTATCAAGTAACAAATATAGAAAGGTTAAAAAACAATCAAGTCATAACTCGTAAAGTTGATTCATCAGCAACTTGGCAAAATATCATCCCACGATTTCAAATTAATTATAAACCGATTAAGCAATTTGAAATACAAGCATTTTATATTTTACCCAATGCAATTAATAACAATGAATTGAATGGATTAATTGCCAACAATAGTATTGATGTTACCAAACAGCGATTGGGGGCTCATTTGCAGT
>JBDKJJ010000067.1:0-10618 GCA_039796635.1 Bacteroidota bacterium | reverse complement strand
GTACTACTGTTACTTCTTTATCTTCTGGAACATGGACCGCTGTTACTGCTTTAGATTTTGCTTCTCCAAATACTGGTACAGCAGGAGCTTTGGATGGAAATGTAGCTGCTAATAGAACTGCAAAGTCAGCAACATTTTCTGTTTCCATCGCTGCAAACTCTGAAATAATGTTAAGATGGACAAAGTCAGGTAGTAATAGCCATGGGTTAGCTATTGATGATTTAACTGTAACAGGAGATGTTGTTTCAGCCCCAACTTTAGCTACTCCAACTTCTTCATCCATCACTAATAATTCTGTTACATTAAATGAAACAGCTACGTCAAATGGTGGTGGTACTTTTAGCGCTTATGGTTTTGAATACAGCACTACAAATGGTTTTGCAGATGGTGCAGGCACACAAGTTACAAGTAGTAATTTAAGCGGCTTAACTTATTCTGCAAATGTTACAGGTTTATCAGCATCAACTGTTTATTATTATAAGGCTTATGCTACTAATAGCGCAGGTACAACTTATAGTTCACAAGCTACTTTTACAACGGCAACGCCTACACTTACAGCAGGTTCATTAACTGCATTTGGTAATGTGTGTACCAATACTACAACATCTGCTAATTCATTCACCATTTCAGGTACAAATTTGGATAACTCAACTGCCACTGTAATCAACGTACCAACTGGTTTTCAAATTTCAAATAATTCAAGTTCAGGTTTTGCTTCAACATATAATTTTGGTAATGTATCATCTATTTCATCAACAACTTTATATGTAAATTTTTCACCAACAGCTGTTCAAAGTTATACTAATAATATTACCAGTACTGGTGGTGGTGCAGCTTCAATCAGCGTATCAGCATCAGGTTCAGGAATTAATACTTCACCAACAACTACAGCTGGAAGTGCTTCAAGTATCACATCTACATCAGCAGATGTAGCAGGAAGTATATCGGCAACTGGTTGTACATCGGTAACAGCTTATGGAATTGAATATAGTACCACCAATGGATTTACACCTGGTACAGGAACACAAGTTTCAAGTTCAAATTTAAGTGGTGGCAATTATACCTCAGCATTATCTGGTTTATCAGCAGGAACAACTTATTATTATGTGGCTTATGCTACAAATGGAGGCGGTACAAGTTATAGTACTGCATCAAGTTTTAATTCGGCTTCAGCAAGTCCGTCATTAATTGCAACTACTTTATCAGCATTTAGCAATACTTGTATAAATGCATCATCGTCTGCCAATTCATTTACTTTAACAGGAAATAATTTAGATGGAACTGATGTTAATTTAGCAACGCTTTCAGGGTTTAGTTATTGCTTAACATCAAACGGAACATATACATCAACCTTAGCTATTCAAGGTTATGGCACAGCCATCAATCAACCTATTTATGTTAAATTTAATCCAACTACTGCAACAACTTATAGCGGTAATATTAGTATAAGTGGTGGCAATGCATCATCTATAAATGTAGCTGCCAGCGGAACTGGAATTGATGATGCTCCAACAGTTTCAACAGGTTCAGCTTCAAATATCACTACTTTTTCAGCAGATTTAGATGCTACCATTTCTTCAATAGGTTGTTCATCAATTTCAAGCTATGGCATTGAATATAGCACCACCAATAATTTTCCGAATGGTACTGGATTACCCGTTCCATCAAGTAATTTAAGTGGGAATAATTTTGGTGTTTCATTGTCAGGATTGAATAGCACTACAACTTATTATTATAGGGCTTATGCAACAAATAATGGCGGAACTTCTTTTGGTTCATTATCTAATTTTACTACTGCAACGCCAGCACCAACAGCAACTTCATTATCATCATTTAATGAATATGCTGGTTCAACCATTATAATCTACGGAACTGAATTAAGCACAACTAGTTCAGTAACTTTTGGTGGTGTAAATGCATTATCATTTACTGTAATCAGTAATACGCAAATATCAGCTGTGGTTGGTGCAGGTGCCTCAGGAAATGTAGTAGTAACTACAACTGGTGGAACTACTTTCGTTCCTGGATTTACTTTTTTAGGGTATATTACTAATGCTAATGGTGGTGATTATAATACAGCATCTACTTGGTTAAATAATGGAGTTCCGCCTGCTAATGCTGATGTAACTATTGCAAATACGGGCATTACGATAAGCGGTGCAAGTAATTCAGCTGCTACTTTAACTATTAATAGCGGCGCTGATTTAACTTTTGCTTCATCAAGTGCAACATTAGCAGTTACTTCATCTTTAACAAATAATGGAACTTTAACATTTACAGCTGCTGGTACTTTAACGATTACTGCACCTGCAACATTTACTAATACAGGCACATTTACTTCAGGCACAGGTACAGTAATTTATAATGGTTCAGCTGCTCAAACTATCACAGCATTAAACTATAATAACTTAACTATTAATGGAACTAGAACAACTAACAACGTAACATTAGATAATGCAGCTACTACGGGCATTAATGGTACTTTAGCTTTGAATGCAACTTATACAAGTGGTTCATTTGTTACTACAGGAACTACTATTGATTTTACATCATCAAGTGCTCAAACTATTCCAGTTGCTACTTACAATAATTTAAGTAATAGTGGTAATGGTGCTAGAACATTAGCTAATGGTACAATAAAAATTAATGGAGCATATTCACCAACATCAGGAACAATTACAGTAGGAACAAGCACTGTAGATTTTGCTGGTGCTGCTGGTCAAGTAATTCCTGCGTCTTATTATTATTCAATAACTAACTCAAGTGCAACGGATAGAACTTGGGCAAGTAGCGGTATCATTAATATTAAAAATACTTTTAGTCCAACATCTGCAATTAATACGATTACTGGTAGTACTATCCAATATTCAGCTGCATCTACAAATTTTACATTATCAAGTTTTACAACTAATGTTTCAAGTAGATTATACAATAACCTAATAATCGGAGAAGCTTCATCTTCAGCATTTTTCTCACCTGCAAGTGGTAATAATATTGGTGTAGCTGGTAATTTAACTATTTTAGGAAGTACTTTAAATATTGGATATTCAACAACTGCATCAACCATGACTGTTGATGGTGATGTAACTGTTACGGGTGGCTCATTGGTAGTTTGTTCAAGTTCATCAGCTAATAGCGGCACTTTAAATGTTTATGGAAATATCATATTGAATGGTGGTGCATTTACTCGTGGACAAACTGTTTCAACTGGTATTGCTACAATTAATTTATTAAAAGCTAGTGGTACACAAACTTTTACACATTCTTCGGGTACGGTATCAAATGGAATTATTATTAATGTAGGTAACGGAACAACTACTACCAATACATTACAATTGTTATCAAATGTTACTACAACATTAGCCGCAGGTTCAACTTATCCTACATTAAATATTTTAAACGGAAGCGCAATTGATTTTGGTACATATACATGGGGTAACTCTACACCAAATGGTACATTTACTTTAAATAACGGCGCCAACTTATTTACTGCAAATACAGCAGGATTAGGCGCTACAGGTTCTGTTCAAACTTCTACAAAAACATTTAGTACAACTGCAAATTATACTTTCAATGGCGCATCAGCACAAGTTACAGGCACATCAATGCCAGCCACAGTAAATAATTTAACTATTAATAATACTTCAGGTGTTAGTTTATCAAATGCTACAACCATAAGCACAGCTTTAACTTTAAGCAGCGGTATTTTAGATATTGCTGCAAATAACTTAACTGTTAGTGGAAGTATATCAGGATGTTCTGCAAGTAATTATATCAAAACTTCAAGTACAGGTCAATTAAAACAAACAGTTGGAAGTGCAGCAAATTTATTTCCAGTTGGTAATAATGCATACAATCCTATTACATTAGATAATACTGGTGGTACAAGTGATGTGTATGGAATTAGAGTAGTTGAAGGACCTGTAAATGCTTGTTTAGATGTTACAAAAACAATTAACAGAAGTTGGATGGTTTCAGAAGCAGTAAATGGTGGAAGTAATTTAAGCGTTGTAGCACAATATAATGCCGGAGAAGAAAATTCAGCAAACTTTACAAGCGGAACCGTAAATAAATTAGCTTTATTTATTAACCCAAGTCAAAGCTTCATTGAAAATGTTGCTACACAGTCAGGCTCAAATCCTTATACGTTCAGTGCTTCAACATTTGCACCTTCTATTCAATTAACAGGCTCTCAATATTTCGCTTTAGGTAAAGATTATGCCTTTGTTCCATCACCTTTTGCTCCATCATTAGGAACTACAACAATTACGAATATTACTAGTACTTCAGCTGATTTAGGAGCTACAATAAACAATGACAATGGATATTCAATTACTGATCATGGCACATTATATGGTTCTTCATCTGGAATTTCAACTGCAAATAATCCTACCAATTTAGGAACTCCAGGAACATTACCTTATACATTTACAGAGACTCGTTCTTCATTATCACCTCAAACATTGTATTATACAAGAGCTTATGCCACTAACACACAAGGTAATGGCTACAGCCCTGAATTAACTTTTTATACATATTCTACTCCAGTAACTTCGCAAGCTGCAAGTTTAAGTGGTAATGTTATTTCATCTACCCAAATTGATTTATCATGGACAGGTGCAACTTTTCCAACCACAGGAGCAACTAATAAAAATTATATTTTATTAAGTGCAGTAAGCCCTAACACACCAACATTAGCAAGTACAAATGGTCAAGCACCATCAGCAGGAGCAAATACTACTATAGTATCTTCTAGTATTACACCAATCGCTACATCTTACTCAAATACAAGCTTAAATGTAAATACAACTTATAATTATTTGTTAGTGCCTTACACTTGGGACGGAACTAATGCAGGCACTTATAATTATTTAACTGCATCTGCGCCAACTTGTTCAGGTACAACGCCTGATGCAACTTTATCAACTGATTATTTTAAATCAAATGTAACAACTGGAGATTGGGGAACTAATGCATCATGGATAAGTTCACATAATGGTTCAGCAAATTGGATAACAGCAACTGCTACTCCAACTTCAAGTGCTACTTCAGTTGAGATTTTAAATAGTCATAACATCACAGTTAATGCATCAGTATCCGCTACATCCATTAATGTAAATACAGGTGGAACTTTATCTGTAGCATCTGCAAAAACTTTGACAATCACTAATTCTACTTCTTATTATGATATGATAGTTAATGGTACAATAAGTAATGCAGGTACAATTACTTTATCTACTTCGGTAATTGATTCATTCGCATCTGCAAGTAATTACATTCATGCTCAAAATGGTAATAGTTCAAATTTAACCTATAGTACATCAACTAAATGGCATCCAAATTCAAATTTTGAAGTTACTGGTTGGACAAATTCTGGTGTAACAACATTCTTTGGGGCTACCATACATTATGGTAATGTTAGATGGAATAATGCAGGTCAAACATCTACATATCAAGCAGGTGGCAATTTATTATTTGTTGATGGAAATTTAAGAGTTTCAAATTCTGGTTCTACTTCGAATGCATTAAGATTAAACTCAACTGGTTACACTATGAATGTATTAGGTGATATAATAATTGATGGTGGATTACTTCAGTTCACGAACAATACATCTGCTACCTACAATGTTAATGTAGGAGGTTCATTCAATTTCACAAGTGGAGCATTTGATTTTGGTTCGGGTGCTACTGCTACTGGTACTATTAATTGTACAGGTACAAATAAATCAATTACAATTGCTAGCAATCCTACTAACAATAAAATTAATTGGAATATTAATGGTTCATACACTTTAAATTCTGATATGTATATTTCTAACTCAAGAAGTTTAATTGTGAACGGAACATTAATGTGTAATAATTATAAAATATTAAATGGAACATCAGCAGCTATAGCCCAAACTACTGGTATATTCACAGTAGCATCAGGAGCCACTTTAGGCATTGGTTCTTCAGCAGGTATTACAACAAGTGGTACAACAGGTAATGTTCAAGTTTCAGGAACAAGAACTTTCAATACTGGTGCAAATTATATTTATAATGGAACAACTAACCAATCAGTAGGTAATGGCTTACCAGCTACGGTTAATTCATTACAAATTAATAATACAGGTTCATCAAGTAATAATATTGTTACCTTATCAAACCAAGATGTTACAACAACTTCAACTTCTTCAAATGGAGCTTTGCAATTAACAGCTGGTTACTTAGATATTCAGGCAAGAAAAATTGAAATACCTAATAATGGTTATTTAGTAGCAACTGCAGGTAATTTTGTTTCTACTAATTCAGGTGGTACAATAAAATTTGTTGGCGCAGCTACAATTGTTGGTACTGTTGATTTTAACTCTTTAACTGAAGTAAATGGCGCAACTCAATTTAGTACTGCTTCAACAATAAATAATACTTTACAATTGAATAATGGAGCGTCTGTAATTACGAATGCACCTACCTATGGTACAAGTTCAACTTTGAAATATAATAATACAGGAACTATTTCAAGAGGTTTAGAATGGAGTGCAACATCTGGTGCTGGTTATCCATATCATGTTCAAATTAGTAATACTACTACTTTAAATTTAAGCAATTTAACCCCAACAATTTCAAGAACAATTGCAGGCGATTTAACTATTGATGCAGCTTCAAAACTAAATATGAATACAAGCGGAGATCAAATGCAAGCTGATTTAACTGTTGCAGGAAATATTAATTTGAATGGTACTTTAGAATTATCAGCTTTATCAAGTGCTCCAATCAAAGTTTCAGGAAATTGGGTAAGAGTTAGCACAGCAAATTTTATTGAAAATGGTAGCCCTGTTGTATTTAATGGTATCAATCCACAAACAATACAAATTACTGGTGGTGGTACTGAAGCTTTTGATAATTTAGTATTAAACAATACATCTACTGGTTTTTCATCAGGTATTTTATTAGGAAATGGAGCTAATGCAACTAATTTAGATATTAACTCAACACTTACATTAACTTCAGGTAAATTGAATGCAAATGGTAATGAAGTGTTTATTAAAAATGATGCAACTAACGCTATTTCTGGTTTTTCAGCAATGCACTCAACTACATCAAGTTCATTTGTAATTGGTAATTTACGCCGCAGAGTTTCAACTACAACAATGGGAGATTATACTTTTCCATTAGGCACTGATGCTGATAAATATGAAGTTGCAAAAATTACAATTAATAGTAATGCTGATGTAGATAATTTAATGGCAAACTTTACTGAGTTTAATCCAAGTTGCGATTATGCTAATAACAAACCTAACTTTACTGTAACACCTATCAACGGCGGCATACCAACTTATGTTGATGATATGTTGAATTTTGGATATTACATAGTTGAACCTTATGATGCTTCAAAAGTTTTAGTAAGTTCACCAACCATTAATTATGATGCAACGATGACATTTAACGGACATGGAAATGGTGTTACTTCAAATGCATTAGCTCCAAAATGTTATACTATTATTAAACGTAGCAGCAGTTGTACAGGTTCATGGAGTTTAGCTGGTGGAAGTTTAGATAACACAACTCAACAAGGAACAGCAGGTTCATCATCAACCATTACAGCTAAATTAAGTGGCTTAACAAGTTTCTCACAATTTGGTGCTGGATTTAATAGTCAAGGAAATGTATTACCAGTTGAATTAACAGAATTTAATGCAGCATTGAAAAACAATAATGCTGAATTGAAATGGATAACTGCAAGCGAACGTAATTGTGATAAATATGAAATTGAAAGAAGTACTGATGGAATTATATTTGAAAAAGCTGGAGAAGTAAAAGCAGCAGGAAATTCAAATAGTTTGGTTAATTATAACTTCACTGATAAAAATGTAAATGAATTAAATGCTAAAGTAATTTACTATCGTTTGCGTCAAGTTGATGTTGATGGAACATTTGCGTACTCTCAAATTAAATCAGTATCATTCAATAAATCATTTACAGCAATGAATATTGATGCGGTTTATCCAAATCCATTTATAGAGTCAATCAAAGTGAAAATTGCAATGCAGTTAGATGCTAATTTAACTTACCAAGTTGTTGATAGTAAAGGTTCGGTAATAATTAGTAATACAATTGCCATTACAAAAGGTGAAAGCACTTTAACTATTAGTGGCTTATCTGAATTATCACAAGGGATTTATTTATTAAGAATGACCGATGGTGAAAATACTCATACATCAGTTATTCAAAAGCAATAATTGAAACTCAAAAGAAATAAAAAAGGCAGTACGAAAGTGCTGCCTTTTTTTATTTAATAAAATTGAAAGGTATTTTATTATACCAATTCCAACAACAAAATAGTCCAAACTATTTTGGAGTTGTGAAGTGGTAAATGCCGATACAGTATGAAAATAGTACAAATGAGTGAAACGTCCCGATTTCTTCGGGATGGACTATATTGAATACGTAATCGGTATTATTTAATATTTTCAGCTGCAATTATTCCTGTTGTCCAAGCATTTTGAAAATTAAAGCCACCTGTGATTCCATCCACATCAATTATTTCACCAGCAAAAAATAAATTCGGAATCAATTTACTTTCCATGGTTTTGAAATTTATTTCGTTTAATGTAATTCCACCACAAGTAACAAATTCTTCTTTGAAAGTGGCTTTGCCATTGGCTTGCAAAGGAAATAAAACCAAATGTTGAAATAATTTATCTATCTGTTGCTTATTCAAATCAGCAAAATTTATAGTTGCTGAAATGGCACTTTGTTCGCAGATTAATAGCCACAATCTTTTAGGTAAAAAGAATAAAGGATTGCTACAAACTTTTTGCTTAGCCTGATTTTGTTTGGCTTTTAAAATTGCTTCTTTTACTTCATGATGACTTAATTCTGAAATAAAATTTATCTCTATTTTAAATTGATAATTTCGTTCAAATAATTCTTTTGCTGCAAATGCTGAAAGCTTCAAAACCGCAGGACCACTAATTCCCCAATGAGTAAAAAGAAATGAACCTTGCATTTTTCTTTTTATTTCAGGAAGATTAATTTCTACTTTTTCCAAACCAATACCAGCCAATTCATTAATAGGATGATGAGGGATATTAAAAGTAAAAAGTGAAGGAATAGCAGGTTGAATAGTATGTCGCCATTCTTTTAATTGTTGATGTAAAATGCCTTGTGCATTTCCTCCTGCTGCAATAATCAGTTTATCAGCTACAATATTTTTGTATTTATTTTTGATAATAAATTGCTCATTTTCAATTTCAATAGCATCAATTTGAAAAGATGTTTTTATATCAACATTATACTTATTCGCTTCTTGCAAAAGGCAATCAATAATACTTTGTGATTGATTAGTAATAGGGAACATTCGTCCGTCATCCTCCACTTTTAATTTCACTCCTCTACTTTCAAACCATTCAATTGTATGTGTTGGATTGAAATGATAAAATGCTCCGAGTAATTCTTTACTTCCTCTTGGATAATTTTTTACTAATTCCTTTGGCTCAAAGCAATGATGTGTAACATTGCAACGTCCGCCACCACTTATTTTTACTTTACTTAAAAGTTGATTTGATTTTTCAAGAACAATAACATTGCCTTCGTTTTTCAGCAATCGTGCTGCATTTACAGCCGCAAAAATTCCTGCTGCACCTCCACCAATAATTACAATTTGTTTCATGATTGCAAAGCTAATTGAATGGCATTCACATAATTTTTTTCATTCGCTTTTACTGAATACTCCTGCAACACAGTTTGATAACCTGCTTCGCCAATTTTGATTCTAAGATTATTGTCGCTTATCAATTTTTCGATACACTCCATCCACTCTTCATCAGTTGAAGCTAAAAAACCATTTACACCATGCTGAATTACTTTTTTATTTACACCAACTGGTGACATAATTGTAGGAACCTTTAATGCCATATATTGCAAACCTTTCATGGCACATTTTCCTTGTGTCCATTGATTATCAGGCAATGGCATCACTCCAATATCAAAATTAAAAATTGTTGAAACTTCACTTTCATGTGTCCATTTCAAACCCTGAATTTCTAATTTTTCATTTTTATAATTAGGGTCGCCATACAATACAAATTCAATTTTCGATTTATATTTTTCTTTCAGTTTTTCAAAAACAGGAAGTAGCGTTTCAAAATGTTGAACCGTAGTTGAACTTCCTGACCAACCAATTGTGATTTTTTCTTTGTTAATTTTTGGAGCTGTAGGTTGGTAATAATTCATATCAATAGTAGATGGAATTATTACAATATTTTTATTGAATTGCGATGCGTATTCCAACAAATATTGATTCCCTGTAACCACTACATCAGCCATTTTACAAATGGAGGAAGTTTTGCCTGGAGCTTTTAGAAATAAAAACTTTTTATTTTCATCTGATACGTTGGGCAACCAAATAGCATCATCAAAATCAAAAATTATTTTTTTTCCTGTTAGCTTGAAAAGCCTTTCAAAAATTGGTCCTCCAACAAAAAAAGCTTCTCTGAAAATGTAAACCACATCATATTGTGTCGCTTGAAAAACATGAGCCATTCTTTTGAGGAAAAATTTAATTAATAAAAAAAACTTTGCCCTAATTTTCCCAGCTGAATAAAAAGTAATATCATCTTGCTTATTAATGATATAA
>JBDKJJ010000066.1:0-10662 GCA_039796635.1 Bacteroidota bacterium | reverse complement strand
TTTGGGGAACAAAAATATAAAAAAAAGCCGAACTAAAAAGCACTTGACAAAACATTTTAACAATTGTGAATATGAATTGTACAATTTAGTTTACTTTACATTCTATTTTTTAGAATACAGTTGTATATACATGAATCGCTTTTTTATAATAATTTTCTTTTTGCTTATTAGCTGCTTAATTATTTTGAGCTCGTTCATTGCTGTGAATGAATCAAACTATATTAAATTGTATGATAATAGAGTTGAAAAATTTAAAATATCAGTTTTGCATTTTATCGAATTTAATCAAAATGAAAACCCATCTTTTAGTTCTCATCTTGAAAATTTTAAAAATATTAGGCATCAATTAAAAACAAATGATTTTTGGTTAAGATATTTTGCTGATGAAAATTACCAAATCATCAACGGAGCAATTGGTGTTGAATGGGAAAATGAAGTTTTTGCCAAATTTCAACCGCCATATAAAAAAATAGGCTCAGGAGTATATTTAGCCGAACAAGAATTGCTTAAACAACCTGTTGATTTTGAAAAAACAAAACAATTATTGCTCCCAATTATTTCTGAATTAAACAAATTACAAACTGATTCTGTAAAAAAGTGTATTCAACAGCCTTCTAATTTTTACAAAGCCAACCGTTTATATCTTTTAAATTTAGCTTCTATTTATTCAACCGGTTTTGAATGCAACATTAAAACTGAAATCATTCCTGAACTTTTGGTGTTGATGGAGTCAACCCAAAAGATTTATACAACTTATAATCAATCATACCCCGATTCTAAATTGAGTAATGAATTTTTGAAGTTACATCTTGAAGCTATTCAATTTGTAAAATCATCATCAAAAGATTACCAACAATTCAATCATTATTTATTTATAAAAAATTATGTAGAAAAATTATTTGCCATAAACACTTTTTTGATTCAACAATACAAATTCAATTCTATTAAAAATATTCCTGATTTTTCAATCAATTCTTCATCAAAATCATTATTTGATAAAAATTTGATAAAAGCTCAACGACCAAAAGGAATTTATGAATCCGTTACTGATTCCAATCTTATCTCAGAAATAAAACATATTGGTAAATTACTTTTTAATGACCCTATTTTATCAGGAAATAATAAGCGAAGTTGTGCCGCCTGCCATAAATCAGAACAATATTTTACAGATACAACAATTGTATCAGCACTTGATTTTTCAGCTGCAAAAAAATTACCTCGGAATACTCCTTCTTTAGTCAATACCATTCATCAACAAATGTTAATGCTTGATGGAAAACATTCAACATTGCATAATCAAGCAATTGATGTAATCACCAATCCAAATGAAATGAATTCAGATGCAACTGAAGTGGTAAAAAAAATAATGAGTTGCAAAATTTATCAATCCTTTTTCATGAAAATGAAAAAAGCTACCCATCGAAAAAAAGAAATTTCGATTGAAGATATTATTTCTGCCATCACATTTTATTATGCTGATTTTAGTTTCCAATATTCATCTTTTGATAATTCAATTTTACAAAATAAAAAAATATCAGATGATGCCATTGAAGGATTTAATATTTTTATGAGTAAAGCGCAATGTGCTACTTGTCATTTTCCACCAACATTTAGCGGCGTAAAAGCTCCGTTTAATAATTCTGAATTTGAAGTAATTGGTGTTCCATCAGATACTCAATTTTCAAAGCTTAGTAATGATGAAGGACGTTATAATTTTTTAAAATCAGATGATGCGAAATCAAGTTTCAGAACGCCAACTTTAAGGAATAGTTCACTCACTAAACCTTATATGCACAATGCCGTTTTCAATACTTTAGATGAAGTAATTAATTTTTATAATATTGGTGGCGCTGCTGGTAAAAAAATAAAAATTGAAAATCAAACTTTATCATCTGACTCATTACATTTAACCAAAAATGAAATTCAAAAACTGAAATTATTTTTAGAATCGCTTACTGAAAATTTACCAACCTCAATTCCGATAACTGAATTACCTTCATCAAAAAATAAACAACTCAATCAACGTAAAATTGGTGGCGTTTATTAATTGTATTAGTATGAAATTTTTTTACATTATTTTTCTTTCAATTATTGTTATTGGATGTTTTCATCCAAAAATAAAACCTGCATTTCCTGAAGATATTTCTGACAAACGCCGCAATGAATACACCATAAAATTTAATGACGGAAAAGAAATTTATAAAGCCAATTGTTCCGTTTGTCATGGTTTATTTCATAAAGGAAAATTGAATGTAACAAATTTCAGCAAACAACAATTAAATGCCTACACAGCTCAATTAAGTATGCAAGATTCAACTAATCATTCAGCTGCGAAAAAATTGAGTGAAAATGAATTAAACAATCTCCTTATTTTTTTGCATTACCTGCGTAGGGATAATGATACCAAATAAAAGTTTACATTATAACACATTCAAACTTTTGCCTACAGCACTTTTCACTTGATAAGTGAAAGTTAATTTTTTTACTTCATGCGCCTTTAAATTTAATTTCCATTTTAATTCACCAGTAGTTTCTTCTAAATTTCCACCACCAGCATCTAACAATTCAACTTTAATTGTTGCATCATTTGTCATCGGAATTTGGTCAGCTAAATTTAAAACTACACTTACGTTTTTTGTGTTCCGAATAGTTACTTGATAAGTTTTAGTAACGGTTCGTTCGCCGGCTAATGATTTTTCTTTTGATTTATCTTTCAACAATTTTCTTTCCATCACAATTCCATTATCTCTGCCCACATTCAATTCTAAAGTATCATTTGTTTCTGTAGGATTGATATAAGTTTTCCCTAAATAAGTTCCATCAAAAAACACATTTGCTTGAGCTTGCATTAAATTTAATTCTTCCCAATTGAAAAGTTTTGCCATCAAAAAAGCATTCCTATCTAATTTCGGAATGGCTGAAAATTCATACACACTTGCTATTTCTTTTGATTGCACAATCACCATGTGTTGCTTGCCATCTGATGGTAAATTATATTTTAATTTAATTGCATAATCAGTTCGTAATAAACTTTGAGTAGCAGTTACAAAATTAGAAGCATACACCGCTTTAGTTTCATCGTCCATACTGGTTGTTGTAGGTTTGGAATCTTCTTCTGCATCCTTTCTTAAATAAGCATTTCCTGAAATTGCATTTTTATCCAAAGGCATTTTTTTGTATTGTTGATATTGCTGATAATACGCCAACCAATAAGGCGATAAAACAGGCAATGTATTACTTTGATTTGGATTACCAGTTGATAAAGTGAGTTCAGCATTTGACCAATCGACACCAGTAGTTTGATATACTTGCGCCATTTGTTTTAATTGAATTTTATTTACATCGCTACTTGCCCGAAGTTCGTACTGCGGCACCCAGCCTGCATTTTGGCAATAATACGAAATGCTCACAGTAGCTTGCTGAGGTAATTCACACAACACATTTACAATTACTTGATACAGCTGTTTTGCATTTTCAGTTACCGTTTCACCATTTGATGCAATTAAATTTTCTAAATCGCTTTTGCGTTGTGTTAATCTTACATTCAATTTATTCAACTTTGATGACTGACGTGAAATTTTTAATAATTCAGCATCAATGTTGAATAATTTTTCACGAAGAAAACTCAAGCTTTCTTTTAATAAATTCAACGAATCTTTTTTGGTTTCACCTTTTATAATTCGGTTGTTCAACAATAAATTTCGTTCAGTAGATAAGGCTACATTTTTATTCGTATTATCAGCTATATCAAAGGAAAGGTTCTCCAATGAATCATCAACTGCTGTTAATTGTTGTTGGTAAATTTTTAATTTATCATTGGTTGAAATTGCTTTAGGCATTTCTTTATACTTAGTAATAAACTGAACATCTACAATCGTGAAATCACCTTTACCACTAGCTTGTATTGAATTAACATCTAAGTAAGGTGATACGCCATCAAACACTAATTGATTATAACCCTGTTGTAAATTAAAATTAGCTTTACTAAAAAGTTGAGCACCTTGCAAATACACTGTTGCTTTTTCAACTGAAACTTTAGCAATTTTTTCAGCATCAGCAAAAACAAAATTTAATTGCAATAAAGCAATGCAGGTAATTAAAATTTTCTTTGTCATATATTTTTTTGATTTTTAGATTTTAATAAAACATTCAGATGTAATGAGAAAAAACATTCCATAAAAAAATTAAAACATTTTTATTCTTATGCTAATACAAAAATCATCAGTTAATTTGCGTCATTAATTTTAGCTTATGTTTTCAACTTCATTATTTACTGAAACTAATTTATATTATGCATTTGGGGCAATAATGTTGATTGTTATAATTTTTGATTTAGGATTATTTCAAAAAAAACAACATATCCCATCATTTAAAAACACATTAATACAAACCACATTTTGGTTTTCAATTGCTTGCTTGTTCGGTGTGGTTTTATGGTTTATAGAAGGCAGTGAAACTGGCTCACAATTTTTTAGCGGTTACTTAATGGAATGGTCATTATCAGCCGATAATATTTTTGTTTTTATTTTATTACTTAAGTTTTTTCAAATACCTGAAACATCGCATCAACGTGTATTATTTTGGGGGATAATTGGTGCTATTATTTTTCGAATCATTTTCATTTCATTAGGCACAGCGTTGGTAACTAATTTCCATTGGATACTTTATATTTTTGGTGCCATATTAATTTACACAGGAGTTAAAATTTTTCTTGAGAATGGTGATGATGACGAAGCAGAAGAAAGTTTTAAACCCGAACAAAATTTCATGTATAAATTCATGAAAAAATATTTGCCGTTTAATGATAATGTGAATGAAACAAGCCTATGGATTTTTGAAAACGGAAAACGATTTTACACTCCATTGTTTTTTGTAATCTGCATGATTGCTACTACTGATGTGTTATTTGCCATTGATAGCATTCCTGCTGTATTCAGTATCACACAAAATAAATTAGTGATATTTTCAAGTAATATTTTTGCTGTGATGGGCTTACGCTCCATGTTTTTTCTATTAAGTAATATTGTAAAACGATTTGATTATTTACAACAAGGCATATCATTCATTTTAATATTTATTGGTATAAAAATGATGTTAGAATTATTCAGTGATTTAAATTGGTTTCATGTGCATATTTCAACTGGCTTATCTTTAGCAATTATTGTAATTGTGTTAAGTGGTTCAATTTTATTATCATTAGCTAAAGAAAACAATTCAAAAAAATAAAATATTAATCAGATGAAATTCAAAATAGGATTTGGTTACGATGTACATCAATTGCAAGAAGGAAGAGAACTTTGGTTAGGCGGTGTTAAGCTTGAACATTCAAAAGGTGCTTTAGGTCATAGTGATGCAGATGTAATTCTACATGCTATATGTGATGCTATTTTAGGTGCTTTAAATGCTGGTGACATAGGCAAACATTTTCCTGATACTGATAAGCAATTCAAAAATATTGATAGCAAAATTCTGTTACAAAAAGTTTATGAAATAATGACTTCAAAAGGATTCAGAATAGGAAATTTAGATTGTTCATTAACTTTAGAACGACCAAAAATTGCACCTCATATTTCTAAAATGCAAACTTGCATTGCTGAGATTTTACAAACTGAAATCGAGAATATATCAATCAAAGCAACTACTTCTGAAAAGATGGGATTTGTAGGCCGAGAAGAAGGTGTATGTGCCTATGCTGTGGTATTACTTGAGAAAATGTAAATCAAAAAATTACCAACCACTTGCCAATACATCAATTAAATGCATGGTTTTTAAAGGAATGTTTTCTTTGTTGATTTTGCCTTCAAGGTGAAGCAAACAACTCATATCGGTACTTATTAAATATTCAGCTGAAGTTTCTAAAGCATTATCAATTTTTTGAGTTGCCATGCCATTTGAAATATCATCAAACTTAACAGCAAAGGTGCCACCAAATCCGCAGCAATTATCTGTATCTTTCATTTCAACCAATTCCAATCCACGAACATTTTTCAACAACTCACGGGGTTCATTTTTTATTTTACATTCACGTAATGCAGCACATGAATCATGATAAGTTGCTTTTCCATTAAGTGTAGCACCAAAGTCAGTAAATTTTAATTTGTTCACCATAAAGTCGCTAAACTCAAACATATTTTTACCTACCATTTTGCATGTATTATGATGAGCTGAGTTTTCAAATATTTTTGAATAATAATTTTTAACATACCCTGCACATGATGCACTCGGGGTAACAATAATTTTATCGCCGCCAAAATCTTTCAAAAATTTTTCGCCTACACCTCTAGCTTGGTCCCAAAAACCTGAATTAAAAGCTGGCTGACCACAACAAGTTTGTTCGGCATTGTAATTCACTTTACAACCAGCTTTTTCTAACAACTTAATCATGTTTAAAGCTGTGTTAGGATACAATTGATCGATAAAGCAAGGGATAAAAATATCTACATTCATGTTTTGTATTGTATTAATTCAACAAAGATAATTTTTTGAAAATATTTTTACTTCATTTGCCCTAAAATTTGACTAGCAGGTTGATACCATTGTTGATTTAATTGCACCGCCATATTCAAAATATTAGCCGCATTATTTTTATTGCCTGTCATGGCATAAGCATAACCTAAGTAAAAATAATAAGCATCAGTTGCAGGATATTTTTTTACTGCATTTTGAAAATAAGCAACCAATGAATTTACATCTCGTTTTTGCATATAAGCATTAAATAAAAATTCAATTGCTTTTGAATTTTCAGCATATACATCTAATGTTTTTTGAGCATATACAATTGCACTATCCACTTTATTTTGCTTTAATAAAGTATCAGCTAAAGCCAAATATTTTTTTTCTAATTTTTGATTTCGCTTCACAATACACATCAATGGCACACCATCTAATTCAATGGTATGAATAGTGCCTACTGGCGGAAAATAACCAGGAGTTTGCAATAATTCTTTCTCTAAAAACCGACTATAAAAAATACCATAATCCCAATCATTCATTGAGCCACGGCTTTTAAAATTAGCATAGCCCACAAACATATTTGGATGCGGAAAATTTATCCCATAATTAGGCTGTGCTCCATTTTTCAAATCATAATGTGTAGGCAAATTGTTATTACAAAATTTCATTCGGTAATAACTAATTGGGTCAACGCAATTTGTACGAATTGAAAATGAATCTTTACGTTCTGCTAATTTTTCATTCGCAACCAACCAATCAAAAGCTTGCTTTGAACTGTTCATGTAATAATCAGTTTCATAATTGCAATAAGCATTTTGTATTCCTCCAAAATATTCATTGAAATACAAATATTCATTAGGATGATTTTGCAAAATAAATTTTAGTGGTAAACACAACAATGCAATTACAGCTATAGCTGCTATTACATTCAAACCTTTTTTTAAAGTTGAAATTAAATAGCTCCAAAATAATGCAGCCAACACTACTAATGTTGGATAGATGAATAAAAAATGTCGCCATCCATCATACAAAGGTGATTCTTTTTTTACAGCATAAGCCCATGGAAATACAGAAACAAAAGCCAATAAAATCACAAAAAATAAATTGTACTTTTTACGTGCAACAAAAAGTATTGATAAAAAGCCCACCAATCCAACTAAAAAAATGATTGGGGCTGTAATGCTTATCCATCGTGGTATATAATACCATGGCACTTCATTGTTCATTATTTTTTCACCATCAAAAATCATGGATAATGGAGTGAAGAAATGACTCATTATCTTTAAAGTTTCTAACGGATTTGCAATTGGGCTATGATGCCCAAATGGCCAAAATATTAAACCAATTGCATAACCAAAAACTGATACAATTGATAATCGAATTAATAATTTTTGAGTGATAAATTTTCGGAGTTCGGGCTTTAATAATAAAAAACCAAGTATGAACATCCACATATAAATAATCAGCAATAATCCGCCAATACGAACGCCCAAAGCTGCGCCAATTGATAAAGTAAGGAGAATTGTAGTTTTGGTATGAGGTTTTGGTAATTGCTTTATCAATCGAATTAATTGATAAATAGCAAATACTGAAAATGTTGCAAACGGAATATCTTTTGGGTTGTTGAAGCAATGCCCTAAATAACTTGGTGATAATGCTAAAATCAATAATGCAATTAATGCAGCTAACCAACCACCAATTTCGCCTGCCAATAATCCTGTGCCAACAATGCCTAATGCACCCACTATGGCAATACAAAAATGTTGCATTTCATAATCGCCCCACCAACCTAATACATGATTGCAAGTAGCTACCCACATATCCATCAAACCGCCATAGTAGTGAATTCCACTCTCTTCAAATTTTTTTGAACCTTCAACTCTTTTCCAATCTAAAATTGAATTATCGCCATGAACAAAATAATTATAAATGGCATTTCCATAATCATGATGCCAATGTTCATCACCTGTAATACCAAAATCAAAACTTAATTTTGGCAATAAAAAAATCAATAAAACGCTTAAGCATACAAATGCTAAACGATAATATTTGCTTAAATCAAATGATTCTTTTTCAAGGTGTTTTTTAAATGGAGAAACGAATATTTCTTCTATTCTGATTCCTAATGAAATTCTTAAAATTTGTATAAACATTTTTATCGAATCAGTAAAAACATTTACATGGCTGTCATCCGCATTTTTCCATGCTAAAGGCATTTCGTTAATTGCAATTCCCTTTAAATGTGCTTTATATAAAACCTCTACATCATGCGCCCATCCGTTGGTTGATAGTTTTCTGAAAATAGATTTAGCAATAGTTGCTGGATATAATTTAAAGCCACATTGTGTATCGCCAAGATTTAATGGAGTAAATAATTTGATAAAAAAATTAAAAATTGCTCCTGATGTTCGGCGCAATGCTAAAGCTTCAATTTTTGAATTTTTATCGGTACGATTACCAATAAAAATTTCATTTTTTTTGAATAAGTTTTTATCCAACTTTTGCCATTCCAACAATTCGGTAGGCTTGGCACTCATATCAGCATCTAAGGTAAGAATGTAATCGCCTTGTGCAGCTGCAATTCCATTTTTCAAGGCGCCACCTTTGCCCGTATTTTCTTGTGAAATCAATTGAATTTTTGATTTCAATTTTGAAAAATCATTTGACCTCACCCCCTGCCCCTCTCCTACAGAGAGGGGAGAAAGCGCTTCATTAATTCTATCAACCGTATTATCAGTGCTGCCATCATTTACAATGATAACCTCATACGATTGATTCCATTTTGAATCAAATTCCATCAAGCCATTCATCAACAAATCAATACGTTTCGATTCGTTGTAACATGGGATGATTAAAGATATTGCTGGCATTTAATTAGTGTTTGTTTAATCCAATGAATACTTTTAAAATTCTTTTATTTAACATATTTTCTATTAAAATAATGCAGTACAAAACAATTTGCAACTAAATTATTTTAATGAAAACAAAGCACCATCGGGGTGTTTGGGATTATAATCTAATTTGTTTTCCGAAGGAATAACAGCTAAATCCATTCCTTCAATGGGTATTGCACCTAATAATGGTTCGGTATTTCCTGGCAAAACAAAAGCATCAGTGTAACAACTTCTATTCCCGAATCTTACTTCTAAATCACCAACCAATTCAATAATTTTTGAACTTCCATCAGCTAAAGTAACTGGCGTTTTAAATCCATCTTTCAAACCTAATTGTTTCTTTATTTCTTCGTTAATTGCCATACGAATAGCACCAGTATCTACCAACATTTCGCCGCTCCATCTTCTTATTTCACCTTTTGAAATTAATCCATCTTCAAAGCGATATTGGTCATAGCGGTTTGCAATTTCAATAGTTGCGTATGTAAGCCCCATATTATTTTTCTTTTTACAAAATTAATTTATTTGTTGATGAAATTAAAAAGAAAAGCAAACCAACATAGTTTGCTTTTCTTTATATTTTATGATTCCCAAAAAATTATTCTACTTTTCCAATATACACCCAATCGCCCCAAATATTGGTGCATTCATAATTCTTCATTCTTATTTCTTCTTGCAAATATTCTTTTATCGGATAAAAATTGATGTGCATATCCATCGTATAATAATAATATTTCTGACATGGAGTTACTATCATTACTTGTTTTCGAGCTACTCGTTTTAATTCATCAATAGCTGGTTTTGGATTTTTCAAATGCTCAATTGTATGATGACAAGTAACTATATCAAATGATTTATCAGCGAAAGGCAAACGCTCAATATTGCCCTTTACATAATTGCCTTTGTTCAATTTTACTTCATCATACATATCACATCCTGTAACTTCCAGATTAGTTTTTTCAGAAACTACATTCAACCAATGACCTCTGCCACAGCCTACATCTAACATTGTTTTGGAATCTGACGAAATATTTTTTATCATAAAATCAATAGATGGTTGATTCATATCCGTAGGTCGGTCAGTAGCCATACAATCTAACTCACGATAAGCTTGAGAATATTCAGCATCAGTCATATTGTAAACAAGGCTTTTAAAATCCATATAGAATTTTACTTTTTTGCCCTTGTACCAAATATAAAAAAATGGATACATAAACCATCTGCTATCACGAATAATGGGCGGAATACATTCATCTAAAATAAATCGAATTGTGTTTGTAAGTGTTCTATTCATTGTAATTTTTAAAAAAGTTTT
>JBDKJJ010000065.1:0-5653 GCA_039796635.1 Bacteroidota bacterium | reverse complement strand
AGCAATTTAATTCAATGCTATAGTATAGCTCCGTTGGAGCGTCCTATAACCTTGTCTTAAATTAGTTCGCTCCTACGGAGCAATTTTGTCTGTCGTTTTTTTTCATCTATGAACAGAATGCTCCTACGGTGCTACTTGTTCATCAATTAACATTTTATAAAAAACATTCTATCTATTTTTTATTGTATTAAGCCCAATCAGGGCTAACTGTTCATAGCAATTTAATTCAATGCTATAGTATAGCTCTATAGGAGCGTCCTATAACCTTATCTTAAATTAGTTCGCTCCTACGGAGCAATTTTGTCTGTCGTTTTTTTTCATCTATGAACAGAATGCTCCTGTGGAGCTACTTGTTCATCAATTAACATTTTATAAAAAACATTCTATTTATTTTTTATTGTATTAAGCCCAATCAGGGCTAACTATTCATAGCAATTTAATTCAATACTATAGTATAGCTCCGTTGGAGCGTCCTATAACCTTATCTTAAATTAGTTCGCTCCTATGGAGTTTAATTATTATTTATTCAAATATTTCTATGAACAGAATACTCCTACGGTGCAATTAATCCATAAATTTAATTATGCAACGTAATAATCATTTCGCAAAAATGATTCAATTTTTTTGCATTTATTAAAGCCCAATCATGGCTAGCTGTTCATAGAAAAATATAATGTATGTGCACGTAACTCCGTAGGAGCTACCTATTCCATATCCTTCCTTTTTTGTTTCTGTTATAAATCATTTTTCTTTCTTGTTCTACTCATAAACGAATACATTGCCGGAATCACAAATAAGGTTAACAATAATGAAAACAACAATCCACCAATAATTACAATGCCTAACGGAATTCGGCTTTGAGCGCCACTTCCTAATGCAAATGCTATCGGCACTGCACCTAATGCTGTAGCTAATGTGGTCATTAAAATCGGACGTAATCGCAAAGCTGCTGCATCAATAACTGCATCCATTTTTGATTCACCAACTTCTCTTTTTTGATTAGCAAACTCAACAATTAAAATTCCATTTTTGGTTACTAATCCTATCAACATAATTATTCCTATTTGCGAAAAAATATTTAATGTTTGATTGAACATCCAAAGGCTTAACAACGCACCAGCAAAGGCTAATGGAACAGTTATCATAATTATTAATGGATCAATAAAACTTCCAAACTGAGCAGCTAAAACTAAAAATATTAATAGCAATGCTACTATCAATGCAAAGCTTGTATTCGATGAACTTTCTGCAAAATCACGTGATGCACCATTTAATGAAGTATTAAAAGATGCATCTAAATTCAATTTAGCAATGCGTTGCATTTCAGCAATACCATCACCGATTGTTTTTCCGGGTGCTAATGCTGCTGAAACAGTGGCTGATTTATAACGATTGAAATGATACAATTGTGGTGGACTGCTTTGTTCTTGCATTTGCACCAAATTATCTAACTGAATTAATTTTCCGTTTTTATTTCGTACAAAATAATTTCCTAACTCAACTGGTTTATCTCTGCTATCTCTATCCACTTGCGCAATCACTTGATATTGTTTTCCGTTCCGAATAAAATAACCAATCCTTCCAGCACTTAATGCCAATTGTAATGTTCTTGAAATATCTTTTACAGAAACACCTAATTCAGCTGCTTTCAACCTATCAATTGAAATTTGCAATTCAGGTTTATTGAACTTTAAATTAGCATCAACACCTAAAAACACTTTGCTTTTATTTGCCTCTTCTAAAAATTTTGGTAATGCTGTTTTTATTTTTTCAAAATCAATGTTTTGTATTACAAACTGCACTGGCAAGGATGTTCGGGCTGCAACGCCTACTGAAATAGTTTGCTCTTGAATAGCAAATATTCGTCCTTCATTAAACTTTGGTAAATTCTTATTCACCATTGAAACAATTTCTTGTTGAGTTCTGTTTCGTTTATCAGGGTCAACTAACATCACTCGAGTCATGCCTGTATTCACAGCACCACTTCCCACAAACCCAGGCGCAACAATAGTTGTAGCCACATTTTTTTCAGGTATTGAATCCACCACAAAATTTCCAATCTTATCCATGTAGTTGCTCATGTAATCAAATGAAGTTCCTTCAGGGGTTAAAACACTTAACCGAAATAAACTTCTATCTTCCATTGGTGCTAATTCAGATTGAAGAATATTCATAAATAAAACAATCAACCCGATACACAAAGCAACAATTGGAATGGCTGTCCAGCGGCGTTTCATAAATCGTTGCAATAAGCTTCTGTAGCTATTATCCATCCATTCAAAAAATGGTTCGGTTTTGTTATAGAACCAACCATGCGATGTGTTTTTTGTAGTTAATAAAATATTCAAAACTGGTGTAAGTGTAAGCGATACAAAAGCAGAAATTAAAACTGCACCAGCCACTACAATTCCAAATTCACGAAACAACCTCCCCACAAATCCTTGTAAAAAAATAATGGGTAAAAACACAATTGCTAGTGTTATTGAAGTAGCAATTACCGCAAAGAAAATTTCATTACTTCCTTCTTCCGCAGCTTTATACTTATCTAATCCTTTTTCTAATTTTTTGAAAATATTTTCAGTTACAACAATTCCATCATCCACCACCAAACCAGTTGCCAACACAATGGCTAATAAGGTTAAAATATTAATACTGAACCCAAATAAATACATAATAAAGAAAGCCCCAATCAACGAAACGGGTATATCAATTAACGGACGAATGGCGATTAACCAATTTCTGAAAAATAAAAAGATGATGATGATGACCAAGAAAAACGCAATGGCTAAAGTTTCTACCACTTCTTCTAATGAACGTTTTACATACCGTGTGTTATCTAACGAAAGATTAAATTCAATATCGTTTGGTTTTTCTTTTTGGAATTGCTCATAACGTTTGTAAAACTCTTTCGCAATATCCAAATAGTTAGTACCAGGTTGCGGAATGATAGAAAGTGCAATCATCGGCACACCTGATTCTTTCAAAATAGTTTGTTCACTTTCAGGCCCTAACACAGCATTGCCAATATCTTTAAATCTTATGATTGTATTTGATGATGATTTAATAATCAAATTATTAAAGTCATCTTCGGTAGTTAATCTGCCAAAAGTTTTAACCGTAAGTTCAGTGTTGTTGCCATATACTTTACCAGCAGGTAATTCAATATTTTCATTATTCAATGCTGCTTCTACATCAGTAAAAGTGAGTTGATGCGCAGCCAATTTTGCAGGATCAATCCATAATCGCATAGCATACCGTTGCTGCCCCCAAATCTGGACATTGCTTACGCCAGGTATAGTTTGCAATCTGTCCAATAAAGTATTTTCAGCATAATCATCTAACTCTAAAATATTTCGTGAATCACTTTTTATCGTCATTGAAATAATGGCATCGCTGTTTGCATCAGCTTTTGAAACTACTGGTGGTGCATCAATATCTTGAGGCAAAGTTCTTGAAGCTTGTGACACTTTATCACGAACGTCATTAGCGGCTGCTTCTAAATCATGCCCTACATTAAACTCAACTGTAATCACACTTGAGCCTTGATTACTTGCTGATGAAATAGTTCTGATTCCTTCAATACTATTAATGGCTCGTTCTAATGGTTCAGTAATTTGTGATTCAATAACATCGGCATTTGCCCCACGATAATTTGTCATTACAGTAATAGTAGGTGGATCAATTCCTGGGTATTCACGAACACCCAAAAAATATAATCCGATTAAACCAAACAACACTATCACAATGCTGAATACAATGGCTGCAACGGGATGCTTTAAACTAAATGATGAAAGTGACATCCAGAATTAATTTAATTGTTGTTAGTATTAAAGGTAATTACCTTTTTGATATTAATAGAAGCATTAGGTTTTACATACAATAGCCCTGTAGTTATAATTGTATCGCCTATTTCAAGGCCATTGGTAATTTGAATCATACTTTCATTTCGTACACCTGTTTCCACTTTTTTAAATTCAGCAATACCATTTTTTACAATAGCTACTTTTTTAAATCGAGCATCAGGAATAACACATTGAGTTGGTATCATAAGTACATTATCCATTTTCCTTAATCCTATATCAACTTTTGCAAATGCACCAGCAATCAAACTATTTGAATTATTTTGAACCAATGCCCGTGCTTTAATAGTTCGAGTATCAGCATCAATTTTTGGTTCAATTGCATAAGTAATAGCTTTGTATTTTTCATTGCTTCCATCAACAATAAAATTTAAAATATCACCTTTACGAAGTACTGAACCATACTTTTCAGGCACCGAAAAATCTAACTTTAAAGTGCTTATATTTTGCAATGTTGCAATTACAGTTGAAGGCGTTAAATATGCACCATTACTAATATTTCGTAATCCAATAACTCCACTAAACGGAGCTCTGATTTCTGTTTTTGAAATTTGCGCCTGACAATTTTCAATATCAGCTTGTAACGTTTTTTGTGAAGTAATGGCGTTATCATATTCTTGTTGCCCTACGCCATTAATAGCTAATAATTGTTTTAATCGTTGCTCATTTTTATTAGCAGTTTCTTTCAGTACTTGAAATTTTTTAAGCTGCGCTTGCAAATCGGCATCAAATAATTTTACTAACAAATCGCCCTTTTTTACAGCTGCTCCTTCAGTAATGGTTAAGGAAATTATTTTTCCTGAAATTTCACTATGCAATTCAATTTCTTCATTAGCTAATAATGTTCCTGATGCTACTAAATCATTATTTAAAGCTTGAACAGAAGCAATGCAAACATTCACACCAACTGGTGATTTTTTTGAAGTTGCATTGTTTGACGATGCTGGGTTTTTAGGGTGAAGAATTTTATTGTAATAAATTATTCCACCAATAATTACAATAAGAGTAATAAGAAACCAAGTAAATTTTGACATGTAATAAAATTAAAGAAATGCGAATTTAAAATAACAATTCAAGATTAACTAAAGTTTAAATCTGAATTGAAAATAGTGGCTCACCACTATTTATGTTGTTATTTTTTATTTTCATCTTTAAAAAAAATTATAGCATGAAAAAATATTTAATACTACTATTAATTTTCTGTTCCATTCAATCCTATTCACAAACAGTTGAACAACAAAAAAAACGATTTGAAGAATTAGATTCATTGATTGATAAATGGAAAGAAAATAAACCAGCAGAAGTAATTGAATATTCAAATGAGCAATTGAAAATTGCAGAAGCAATCAATGACGATGCGATGATGTACACTGCTATTGATCAACATTCGCATCTGATAAATAGCTTAGGAATGTTTGATGAATCATTAAAATTACTTTATAAATTATTGCAACGTTTTGATAAAAAACTTGATTACAAAAATATAGGTGTTATACAATACAATATTGGTGAAGTATATTTTCAAATGAGAGATTTTAAAAATTGTTATGATTTTTTTTATCGTTCAAAACAATCATTTATTAGGCTGAAGCGATTTGATGACACAATAAGAGTAAATTTAGAAATTGGTTTAGCTCTTGCAGGATTAGGAAAACATACAGAAGGAATTTTATTGATTGAAAAAAATATTGAAGCAGCCAAAAAAATAAAAAACATCGATTTTATTGTAAATGGTTTTGATGATTTGGCAAATTGTTATGCTGAAAAAAATGATTGGAAAAATTCATTAAAAG
>JBDKJJ010000064.1:0-11898 GCA_039796635.1 Bacteroidota bacterium | reverse complement strand
TTATTAATTATTAGGGCTGTGGATTGGTGAGAAAGTATTTTTTATTTTACTTGACTTTTATTTTTTGTTATACTTATTCAACCTAATTAACATGTTTACTAACAGCTAAGAGTATTTATTTTACTCTATTTTTTATATTTATTCACTTTCTGTTGATTAATAGATGATGTTAATATTTTTATTAAAAAATAACTAACATTTTATGTCAGTTATCAAGTTAATTTCGTTTGTAAAATGGTTATCAACAGGAATAACTTTTTAGTTTTTAACAACCTTTTTTTACCAACATATTAAAACACTTTATAAGCACACTTAAATTAACATTATGTTGGTAAGTGCTGAAAACTTTACTAGTATTGATTTCTAGTAGCTTGTGAATATAAAATTGTTAGAAACTTATTATTTATAGTACCCACTTTTCATCACTTGTTCATGCACAGTTTCAGGTAATAAATAACGAACCGATTTTTTTTCACGAATCATTTTTCGAATCAATGATGAACTAACATCTAACAAAGGCACATCTAAAAAATTGATTTGCGGATATTTTTTTGCTAACGTCAAATGCTCATCACCACTGCGTTTATATACATAAATGGGATATTGATTCAAAATTGTTTCAAAATTTTTCCACTTATGAAATGAAGTAACATTATCACTTCCCATTATTAAGCAAAATTGTTTCTTTGGAAATTTTTCTTTCAAATATTGCAGCGTATCAATCGTGTAACTTGGCTTAGGTAATTTGAATTCAATGTCAGAAGATTTGAGTTTGTTATTGCCTTCAATGGCAGTGTTGACTAAATCTAACCGATGATATTCGTTGAGTAAAGTTTCTTTTTCCTTAAAAGGATTTTGCGGAGATACAACAAACCAAACCTGCTTCAAATCAGAGTATTCAGCCAGATGATTAGCTATTATTAAATGCCCAACATGAATGGGATTAAACGAACCAAAGAATAAACCGATTTTCATTAATTTAGTTGTTCAACTGGTGTACCAGCTGATGAAGCTTCATCAACAGGTTGAATATCTTTTAGTTTTGGTAAATCGCCTACTGAACTAATACCAAAGTAGTCCATGAATTGCTGAGAGGTTGCATATTGCATTGGTTTACCCAATCCCTCACTTCTACCAGCAGGAATAATTAATTCTTTCTCTAATAATTTTTGAATTGAATAATCAACACTAACTCCACGAATTTGTTCTATTTCTCCTTTACTGATTGGTTGCTTATAAGCAATGATAGCAAGCGTTTCCATGGCTGCGGTAGTCAATCTTTTAATATTTTTATCTTTCATTAAAACAGAAACTGTTTCATAGTAATTCTGTTTAGTAAAAAACTGATATCCTCCCGAAATTTGTTTGATTTCAATGGCGAAATTTTCGGGTGCATATTTGCCAATTAAAGATTGTAATACTTGTTGTAGATCTGCATCTGCTACAAAAAGCCCAAATCGTTTACTCAAACATTCTTGAATATCTGAAACTGTTAATGGTGTTTCAGAAGAAAAAATTAAGGCTTCAACTTGCTGTTCAATATTTTCCATGACTTTTGTTATTAAGTTATTCATTATTAAGTTATTAAAGAAAGAGGTTTTACAAATAACGTAATAACCAATAACGCAATAACTTTTTCTGTTGCAAATATAATTTCAATAACAAAAGAAATCAATCGAATTATTGTTAAATACTACATTTGTGGGTAAAATGTTAATTAGATAAAATGAGTAATAAAAATTTGAGATATTCAATAAATGCTACTTTGGCAATTACCAAGGCAAGTTTACAAAGTATGTTACGAAGTCCTTCGGCGATTATTTTTAGTATTGCTTTCCCTTTAATTTTTATTATAGTTTTTGGGTTTATTGGTGGCGGAAATAATTATCATTTTGATATAGCTTTAAATAGTGGTTGTGATACCTTAAACCCTATTTATACCTGGATGAATTCAGATTCAAATACAGTTATTCATTCAGGAAATGAAGCAGAAATAAATGCTGCATTACTCAAGGGTAAATTGGATGCGGTTATTAATATTAAAAAAAATCATAATGATTCAATAGCACCCCTATATGAAGTTACCGTTCAAACATCATCTGTGTCAATTCAAAATGGTCAAATTTTCAAAAGTGTATTAAAAGAGGTAATTGCTCATATTTCAGATGATGCATTGCCAAACCTTCCAAGGTTTGCAGTAATTAATACGCCAAAGCCGGTTCAAGCCCGTGTTTATCAAACTATTGATTTTATATTGCCTGGGCAAATCGGTTTTTCAATGCTTAGTGCAGGAGTTTTTGGAGCGGCGTTTGTTTTTTTTAGTTTGCGCCAAACCTTAGTGATGAAGCGTTTTTTCGCAACACCTATTTCAAAAGCAAATATTATTATCGGTGAAATGATAAGCCGACTTGTTTTTCAGGTTACGGCAGCAGCTTTAATAGTTATTATTGGTAAGTTTCTTTTTCACTTTACTTTGGTTAATGGAGCAGAAACTTTTTTTGAAATGCTGTTTTTATGCGCATTCGGGTTAATTGTTTTTATGGGCTTTGGGTTTATAATTAGTGGCTTGGCAAAAAATGAATCGTCAATACCAGCTTTGGCAAATATTTTTACAATGCCTCAGTTTCTACTAGCAGGAACATTTTTTTCTGTGGATGTTTTTCCTTCATGGTTAAGGCCTATTAGCAAAGCACTTCCTTTAACTTATATGAATGATGCTATGCGAAAAATTGCCTTTGAAGGTTTACACCTTTGGGATGTGAAATTAAATTTATTAATCATTTTAGTCTGGGGAATTGCAGCTTATGCAGTAGCAATTAAAACATTCAAATGGGAGTAAATTATCTACCCATAAAAACCATCAATACCTGTATATCACTTGGCGAAACTCCACTAATTCTGCTTGCCATTCCTAAAGTGGTTGGTTTAATTTTGCTAAGTTTTTCTCTGCTTTCCATTGATAGGGATGTTAGTTTTTTATATTCAAAATTATCAGGAATAGTAACATCTTCTAACCGTTGCATTTTATCTACTAGCTCTAATTCTTTTTCTATATAGGTTGCGTACTTCATTTGTATTTCAGCTTGTTCAATTTCATCCTTTGAAAAGGTACTTAGAAAATCGCTGATTGTTGAGATGTTTTTGAGGTCATTTAGTTTTATTTGCGGACGAAGGGCAAGTTGTCCTATTTTTTGCCTTTGTGTCAGCTCTGAACTATTTAGTTTTTTTAATAACTCATTGATTTCCAAAGGCTCAATGCTAGTGTTGTTAAAATGTTGAATTATTGAATTGGTTGAGTTTCTTTTCTTTTCCATTTTCTTCATTCTGTTTTCTTTAGCTAATCCTAAATCGAAGGCTCTTTCTGTCAATCTCATGTCTGCATTATCCTGCCGAAGTATCATTCTATATTCAGCTCTACTTGTAAACATTCTATACGGTTCATCCGTGCCCTTTGTAATTAAGTCATCAATTAATACACCAATGTATCCTTCGTTTCGTTGAACAATAAAAGGATCTTTATCTTTTACACATTGATTAGCGTTGATTCCGGCTATTAAGCCTTGGCAGGCAGCTTCTTCATATCCAGTGGTACCGTTTATTTGACCTGCAAAAAATAAACCTTTAATCAGCTTGGTTTCTAGAGTGTGTTTTAACTGTGTTGGTGGGAAATAGTCATATTCAATTGCATATCCAGGTCGGAAGAATTTAACATTTTCAAACCCGGGGACTTGTTTAATTGCTGCATACTGAACATCTTCAGGTAAAGAAGTTGAAAAGCCATTTACATATATCTCAACAGTGTTCCAACCCTCAGGTTCAACGAACAATTGGTGCCTATCCTTGTCGGCAAATCTATTTATTTTATCTTCTATACTAGGGCAGTATCTTGGCCCAACCCCATCAATTCTACCTGCATACATTGGTGATCGGTCAAAACCGGTTTTAAGGATTTCATGAACATTTTGATTGGTATATGTCATCCAACAGCACTTTTGTGCAGATGCTTCAGGTTTTTTAACATCAAGATATGAAAACCCAACAATGTCATTATCGCCTTCCTGCACTTCCATTTTATTAAAATTTAAACTTCTCCCATCAATTCTTGGAGGCGTACCCGTCTTTAACCTATCGTTTTCGAATCCTAGCATGTTAAGTTGTTCGGTAATTCCTTTTGCAGAACTTTCTGATATTCTTCCACCGCCAAATTGCTTTTCCCCTATATGAATTATGCCATTTAAAAAAGTACCACTAGTAAGCACAACGCTTTTAGCATAAATGGTATGTCCCATACCAGTTAATACGCCTATTACCCGTCCGCTGTCTGTTTTTATACCTACTACGGTATCTTGAAAAAAGTCAAGATTCGGTGTGTTTTCTAAAGCCATTCTCCATTCTGAAGCGAAAAGCATTCTGTCGTTTTGTGTTCTTGGGCTCCACATTGCTGGCCCTTTTGATATATTAAGCATTCTGAATTGAATCATGCTTTTATCAGAAATTATACCACTATAACCACCAAGTGCATCAATTTCTCTAATGATTTGCCCTTTAGCAACTCCACCCATTGCCGGGTTGCAACTCATCTGAGCTATTGTTTGCATGTTCATGGTAATTAGCAAAGTTTTGCTTCCTAAATTTGCTGCTGCTGCTGCCGCCTCACATCCAGCATGCCCACCGCCAGCCACTATTACATCGTAACTACTAAACATAAAATTTTTTTTGCAAATGTAGGGCTGTTTTTTTAGTGTTTAGCCGTTTGGTGATGTTTCACGTGAAACAAATTTTGGAAACATGCATGATAAACGGTTGATTGTTTCACGTGAAACAAAACGATAATAAATTGATTGCTAATGTGTTGCGTAATGTGTGGTGAGTTCGGCTTGTATGTAAATTAGGAATTTTTACAAAACAATGTTTGTTTCTTTACCTTGGCAGAATAGTCTTTTGTTTAAAACTGCAGCAACAATATTATTATGCAATTACCTTTGCCAATTAAAACCTAAAGATGAAAAAATTAATATCACTGTGTGTCATGTTGTTGGTAGTTAATCAACTTTATTCACAAACAAAAATTACAGGAAAAATTACTAATGGTAAAAATTTAGTATTTGGTGTTAGCATTTCTGTTAAAGATAGCTATGACGGTACCACAAGTAAAAGCGATGGTTCGTTTACTTTTGAAACAACTGAAAAAGGTGAACAAATTTTGATTGCTACTTTTGTTGGATACGATAACTTTCAACAAAAAATAATTTGTAATGGTAATCCTATTACGATTACCATTATTCTTAAAGAAAAGTTTAATGAGCTAAAGGCAGTAACAATTAATGCTGGAAGCTTTGATGCAAGCGATAAAAAAAGAGCAACGATTTTTACGCCTTTGGATATTGTTACAACTGCTGGAAGCCAGGGGGATGTAACGGGTGCTTTGAAAACAATGCCTGGTGCTCAACAGATTGGAAACCAAGAAGGTTTGTTTGTTAGGGGGGGGGAAGGAAGAGAAACACAAACATATATAGACGGAATGTTGGTTCGAAACCCATATAATACATCAGTACCCGATATATCACAACGAGGAAAGTTTAATCCATTTTTATTTAAAGGAACTTCTTTTAGTAGTGGAGGGTATTCTGCATTATATGGCCAGGGTTTATCATCGGCATTAATATTAGATACAAAAGATTTAGCAGAACAATCAGAAACAAATTTAAGTTTATCTTCTGTAGGTATTGGCGGTGGAGCTAATCATTTATGGTTAAAACAAAAAATGAGCGCAGGCATAAGTGTAGGGTATTTTAATTTAAGGCCTTACTATGCATTTGTTCCACAAAACATTCATTTTACCAAAATGCCCGAGAATGGAAATGTAGAAGTAAATTTTAGAAAGCGAATGAAGAAAAATGGGTTCCTTAAATTTTATGCTTATGCAAACAATAATGTGTTGGGTTTGCAACGCCCCGATATTAATGATATTAGCCACCTAAAAACAAATTTTGAACTAAATAGTGGGTCGGTTTACGCCAATCTTACTTACAACGGAATGCTTACTACAAAATGGAATATTAATGCAGGTATTTCGGCAAGCGATAATCGAGATAATATTAAATTCGGAAGACTAAAAAACGATACAACTGTTTTTTCACAATCTATGACTAATGAAAATGGTTTGTCTCAAGCAAGGGTTGTATTAACACGTTATACAGGTGCTTTATCGGCAATTAGAATTGGAGCCGAATATCAAAATAGCTATGAGGAAATGAATATAGTTAGCAGGCTTCACTTTTCAGATAATTATACTTCAGTTTTTGCCGAAACGGAATATTATTTCAATAATAAATTGGTGATGAAGCCCGGCTTGAGATATGAATATAGCTCCATAATCAGTAACTGGAATCTTGCACCAAGGCTTTCAGTAGCTTATAGATTAGGAAGAAATTCACAATTAAGCTTTGCTTATGGGGATTTTTATGAAAAACCAGATAGGAAGTATTTATTGGTTACAAAAAATTTGAATTTTGAAAAGGCAACACATCTTGTATTAAATTATCAACGAATATATAATAACAGAACCATTAGGGTAGAAAGTTTTTATAAGGACTATAAATCATTAATTCTTACTCCATTATCAAGTATAGCAACTATTCAAACAAGCAACGGAACATATGCACAAAATTTCACTACATCTGAAATAAATAATAACGGACGTGGCTATGCTAAAGGGATAGAGTTTTTTATACGGGACAAAAAAACTATAAAAAATTGTGATTATTGGGTAAGTTACTCATTGCTCGATACCAAAAGAAAATTTAGTTACTATCCTTCAAGTGTTCAACCAGAATTTGCAGCAACCCATACATTTAATGTGGTTTTCAAACAGTTTTTTCCTAAAAAAATGTTAGGCTATGGAGTTACGTATAATTGGGCAACTGGCCGACCATATTTTAATCCCAATCAACCAATTGAGAAATTTATGTATAATAGAACTCAAGATTACAATGCAGTAGGTATAAATATTAACTATTTAACACATTTTGGAAGAGCTTTTACGGTACTGGTTGTTGGAATTTCAAACGCTTTAGGAAATAAACAGATTTTTGGTTACCGATATTCAACAAACGGGCAATATAGAGAGCCAATTGGGTTAACAGCAAATAGGTTTGTTTTTATAGGATGTTTTATGAATTGGGGTGTTGATCGTCGTCAGCAACAGGTTGATGATAATTTGAAATAATTAGAAAGTTTCGTTCAAAAAAGATTTTTGTAAAGGAAACTTTTTGATTTAATGTTCGTAAACATTTATCCTTTTTCAATCTTATTAATTTAATTTTCCTTTTTATTCTTGTGAGTAATCCACCAGATTCTTCTTTAAAGTTGTATCAACCTTTTGTATTGATTGGCATTGTAACGTTGCTATGTATCATCGCTTCTGAATTGCCAATGCCCTCATCTGTGTTTGGCTTTGAAATAAAAGAAATAAATTTTTTTAGTGATTTTTCAAAACAGAAGAACAACAAAAAATTTTCAAAAAAAACAACCGACAAAAAATTAATATCTGCCGCCGATTCATTGCATTACAAAGGCGTTGCTATCGAAAGTTTTTATGAATCAAAAAATGAAAAATTAAATTCATTCATTGATAAATTAATAAATCTTAAAAAAAAGAAAAACAAAGTTAGAGTTGCTTGGTTTGGTGATTCAATGGTAGAGGGTGATTTGTTGGTGCAAGATTTAAGAGAAACATTACAAACTAAATTTGGGGGCGAAGGTGTTGGCTTTGTGCCTATTACAAGCGTTACAGGGAATTTTCGTCAAACAATTTGGTCACAAAACTCTGAAGATTGGCAAACCATTTCCATCTTAAAAAATGAAGAACACAAGCTGCCTTTAGGAATTGGCGGCGAAGCATTTATTCCCCAAAATCAAAGTTGGGTGGTTTTTGCATCAGCTAAAAAGAAAAAGCATTTAGATTTTTTTCATAACGCTGAATTGTTTGTTTACAACCCTGATTCATCTGCATCAATTGATGTAACTATTGATAATGCAGCGTTTCAGCATATTACCATTCCTGCATCCAATCATCTACAAAAAATAATTATTGCCGATAAGCAAATTTTCCAACACATAAAAGTTTTATTTAATACAAAAAAAACAATGTATGCTTATGGTGTTAATTTTGATTCAGACGAAGGAGTTTTTGTAGATAATTTTGGCGTAAGAGGCTCAAGCGGTGTGGCAATGGGCGCCATGCAGCCTTATTCACTTTTAGCCGATTGGAACAATGAACACCCTTATGATTTAATGATAATGGAATTTGGGTTAAATATTGTTTCGCCAAAATCAAACAAGTATGATTGGTTTCAAAAATCTTTTCCAAAATCAATTATTAAAATGGAAGAAGCCTACCCTGAGGCGGCTACCTTGTTACTTTCAATTGGTGATAGAGCAATCAACAACAATGGCGTTTATGAAACAATGGAACAAGTGCCTGTTTTTATTTCAATTCAAAAAGATATTGCACAAAAAAATAAAATTGCATTCTGGAATATGTATGATGCCATGGGCGGTGATAGCAGTATGATAAAATGGGTAAACGCAAAACCACGATTAGCCAATAAAGATTATACGCACATCAATGCAAAAGGTGGAGAAGTAATGGGTAAAAAAATATATGAGGCAATATTGTTTGCCGTTAAAAGAAGAGAATTGAATTTATAAAAAATGAAAAAACGATTGAGTTTGATGATTTTATTGGCGTTGATTTTTTCAGTAACAAAGCTATTTGCTCAAATTGAAGCAGATACTTTGATGATTGCTAATGCTGATACAATATCGCTTTCATCAACCACATTTTCATTTGTTAAAAATGAATTGAATTATATTATCAACCCAAAAGCTTTGACTGATTTTTATCAAAAATTAGATGAGCTTAAAAAAGGTTATCGTAAAAAATTAGTGATAGTTCATATTGGTGATTCACATATTCAAGCAGATAATTTTACCGGCACCATGCGCAAGCAATTACAACATCAATTTGGCAATGGTGGCAGGGGTTTGTATTTTCCGTATCGAACCGCAAAAACAAACGGACCTTATGACATAAAAGATGTGAATGCTTGTGGTTGTTTATGGAAAAGTAAGCGTTGTGTGTTTCCTTCAATTCCAATACCAATAGGCATTTCAGGTATTACATTACAAACCAATCAAAGTGCAAAAATTGATTTTTCACTCTCTCAAAATTTTGAAGAAAATAAGTTTAATAAGCTTACTATTTTCTGTGATAAAAAATTTGCTTATACCATTGAACCGCAAATTCAAGACCCTGTTACTAATTTTTATATTTCGCCATTTAGGTTAGAGTATGCATCTGACCCTTATTCGCTCATTTACTCAATGGAAAACCCTATATCAACTATTCGATTAAATATTGATAAAAGCGACACATCAAGTGAGCCATTTAATTTGTTTGGAGTCTATCTTCAAAATACCAAAGCAAAAGGGATTGAATACAACATGATTGGTGTGAATGGCGCTCAGTATATGCACTATAATCAAGCAGATTATTTTTTTGAGCAGCTACAAACTCTTCAGCCTGATTTGGTAATCGTTTCTTTAGGAACCAACGAGGCAATTTCAAAAGGATACAATGCTTCAACATTTGAGGCTGATGCTCATGCATTTTTTTCAAAATTAAACGATGTGTTACCCAACTCATCGGTATTGGTTACATCACCGCCTGATACCTATATAATGCGTAGATATAAAAACCAACATACATCATCCATCAGTAATATTCAGCAACGCATTTGTTTGAAAAACAATTATGCTTTTTGGGATTTTTATAACATCATGGGCGGCTTGGGAAGTGTGATGAAGTGGCGAAAATTGGGATTAGGAAATACCGATATGGTTCATTTTTTACAAAAAGGATATGAAGTTCAAGGCACACTTTTATATAGGGCTTTGATGAATAGTTATAACAATTATAACCGCAATCGTTAACCAATATGTTTGAATTGCTAAAAAATTATTTATTGTATAATCCGAAAGAACCGCTGATTTTTAATACAGCGTTGTTTTTGTTTTATTTTTTGATTTTGCTTTTCTTTTATCAATTTGTATATCAACGAAAAAAGAGCCGTGTACTTTATCTAACCTTATTTTCTATTTTCTTTTATTACAAATCAGGCGGATTGTTTTTTTTATTGCTGATACTTTCAACAGTTATTGATTTCAATTTAGCCAAGTGGATTTATGAAGCCAAAACACAATCAAAAAAAACAGGATTATTGATTTTTAGTTTGGTAATTAATTTAGGATTGTTAGCCTATTTTAAATACACCAATTTTTTTGTGACTATTTTGAATGATGCTATGCACAGCAAGATTCAATTTTTTGATATCATACTTCCTGTAGGAATTTCTTTTTATACTTTTCAGGTTTTGAGCTATACAATTGATGTTTATCGTAATCAATTAAAGCCTTCTGAAAATATTTTAGATTTTGGATTTTACATTACTTTTTTTCCGCATTTAGTTGCTGGTCCAATTGTTAGAGCAAAAGATTTTTTGCCTCAGATAGGATTAGATATTAAGCTTTCAAAAGAAGATATAGCACAAGCTGTTTTTTTAATAGTTAGAGGGCTTTTTAAAAAAGCAGTTATCAGCGATTTTATTTCAATAAATTTTGTTGATAGAATTTTTGATAACCCAACTTTATATAGTGGTACCGAAAATTTATTAGGCGTATATGGTTATGCCATGCAAATTTATTGTGATTTCAGTGGTTATAGCGATATGGCAATTGGGGTGGCTTTGTTGTTGGGTTATCGCTTAGGAATAAATTTTAATTTACCTTATCAAAGCAGCAGCATTACTGAGTTTTGGCGTAGGTGGCATATTTCATTAAGCAGTTGGCTTCGTGATTATTTATACATACCATTAGGTGGAAATCAAAAAGGAAAAGTTCGTCAGTATGTAAACTTATCAGTTACTATGTTGTTGGGAGGCTTGTGGCATGGTGCATCATGGAATTTTATTTTTTGGGGAGCTATGCATGGTTTGATGCTGGCATTAGATAAACTAAAAACAGATTATTTAAACTTGCCCAAAAATACTGTGATGAAAATATTGGGAATTTTATTCACGTTTCATTTTGTGTGTTTTTGTTGGATATTTTTCCGCAGCCCCGATTTTAAAACATCGTGGCAAATTGTTTCACAAATCACAAAAGGAATAAGTTTTAATTTGATACACCAATGGTTGGTGGCTTATTCTGGCGTAGCTATTCTTTTATTGATAGGTTATTTCACCCATACATTTCCTGCTTGGGTTGAACAAAAATCAATTCTAATAATTTCAAAAATGAATATTGTATTGCAGGCATTATTAATATTCTTAGTGATTTGGTTGGTGATTCAAGTAAAAGGAAGCGACATTCAACCGTTTATTTATTTTCAGTTTTAGGTTTACTTGCTCATTATCTCCATAACAATAAATAAAGGAGTGTAGCAACTTCTATTAGAAATTAATTTTTAAACAAATCTATTTTCATTTAAATTTGCATCGTTATGACCGATATTCAATTATACACTCAAATAAACTCACTGCCAGATAGTTTGAAAAAAGAGGTAAGTCATTTTATAGAGTTTTTAAAATCGAAATCAAAAAAAACAGAAGCCATTAAGGAAAGAAAATTTGGTTATGCCAAGGGTTATTTTAAAATGGCAAAAGATTTTGATGCACTGCTTGATGACTTTAAAGAGTATATGTGATGCAGTATTTGATTGACACACATACTTTCATTTGGTTTGTAAATGGCGATGAATCATTATCTGCAAAATCAAAAAAGATAATTGCAAATACTGATAACAGGTGTTATTTAAGTATTGCAAGTGTTTGGGAA
>JBDKJJ010000063.1:0-5327 GCA_039796635.1 Bacteroidota bacterium | reverse complement strand
ATATTGATATAACAAATATTCCGACTGGTGTATATCTAATTTCAATAAAATCAGATAATTATTTTACTACTAAAAAACTGATAATAAATAAATAACATTTCAGTGATTTTTAAACAATAGTGAATATTTCTTGTAAGAGATATTCACTATTGTTTTTTTTATAGCAACAAAAAGTTATTTTTGTAATAATAAAATTTTAGATGTGAAATACCTTAACGTTTATAAAATTGCTTTCATAATCATTTTAACTACTATTGGTTTTGCTAATGGTAGCTACGCATGTTTGCCCAATATAACTATTGCTAATTCAGCATTGAATATTTGTACTACTAATGCATCATGTAATTTTACCTCATTAAATACTTTCGGAGGCACATCTCCATCTTATCTATGGTATAAAAATGGTGTAAGCACCGGATTAACCACTCAAAATATTTCGCTAACAGGTTTGCAAGATAATGATTCAATTTGGTGCCAGCTAACTAGTAATGAACCATGTGCAACACCTATTAATATGGTGAATAGTAATCACATAATTATAAATTTTCCACCATTAGTACCAACTGTTACAATAAGCCATACACCATCTGAAATTTGTCAGAATACATTAGTAACATTTACTGCAACGGCTAAACATGGAGGTACAACGCCTACTTTTACATGGAAAAAAGGTGGTGTAACCGTTGGTAATTTTGCCTCTTATACCACTAATTCATTACAAACGGGAGATTCAGTATGGTGTGTTATTACAAGCAACGATCCATGTGTAGTTACCAATAATGCACAAAGCAATATTGAATACATTAATTTGATTAATATATCAGCTCAAGCCGGATTAGATAAATCAATCTGTTTGAACAATTTTTGTTTTATAGGTTCACCAACACTACCAATAGTAAAATACAAATGGGTGCCTTCAGCAGGTTTATCCTACGATAATATAAGTAATCCAATGGCTAATCCAACCAGCACCACCACATACAATTTAACCGTTACTACACCTTCAGGTTCATGTACTCGAACTGATAATGTAGTGATAACTGTAAATCCTCTACCAGTGGTAAGTATAGGCAATGATACCACAATATGTTTTGGAAAATCTTTATTATTAGATGCAGGTGCAGGGTTTGTATCTTATTGGTGGAATACTTCAATCACAAATCAATATTACACTGTAATTGCCCCTTTTATTTATGCTGTAACAGTTACTGATAATAATGGATGTCAGAGTACAGATTCAATTACAGTAAATTTTGTTGATTGTAATACAGGATTAGATATTTTATCTTCTGATAATAAATTGAAAGTATTTCCAAATCCAGCAATAAATTCCATTCAAATTTCATCTGAAATAGCATTTAATTCACTTGAAATTTATGATATTTTTTGGGTGAAAAAATCAACTTATTTCGCCTCAAATGCTAATGAATCTGAGCATGAATTCTCATTAGAGAATCTCAGTTCTGGGGTTTATTTTGTAAAAGTAATTTCAGGGGATAATGCAACATTGGTTCGGTTTATGAAACAATAATGCTTTTAGATTTTATTGATTGAAGTTCGATTGTTAAGCTGGAAATTCTTTTTATAATCTTGTACACTATGACCAGTAACTTGTTTGAACTGACCTGAAAGATGTGCCACACTGCTATAACCCATTTGAAACGAAATTTCACTCAATGATAATTCATCATAGCTAATCAACTCTTTTACTTTTTCAATTTTTAGCCTGATAATATATTTCTCTAAAGTTGTGGTTTCTTTTTTGTTAAACACCTTACTTATATGGCTGTAAGAGTAACCAAGTTTTTGAGCCAAATAATCCGAATTTCGTAAAATTTGATTGGTGTTATTTTCAAAAATAATTAATTGAATCATGGTTGATTTTACTTGTTCAATTAATCTTGTTTCTTCATCTGTGATAAGTTCAAATCCGTTTCGTTGTAAGATTGCACTAATAAATTCAAGATTTATAACCCCATCGTTGTATTGAAGCAAAGCTTTACCTAACTCAACATGGTCAACTTGAATAAAGCCAGTGCGCTCTAATTCCCATCGTACCACTTTTATACAGCTATCACAAACCATATTTTTTATATAGATTTCCTGACGTTTTGTATTTAAAGTATGCGGTTGCATTATGCTTTCAAAAGTAGTATTTATTTATTCATTAATTGATGATATAATTTTCTGACATCTTCCACCAATCGTTCATGACCAAATTTTTTATTAACACTATCAAAACCTTTTCTTCCCATTTGCTCTCGGAGCCCTTTGTTGGCAATTAAATTTTTTAAATGTCTGCTAAAAATTTCCACCTCACCAACTTTAGTTAAAAATCCAGTAATGTTCTCTTCAACAACATTAGCTACACCACCTACATTAGTTGATATTACAGGCTTGTTGGAAGCCAATGCTTCAATTAAACTTACAGGCGTTCCTTCATTTAATGAAGTCATTGTTACAATATCTAACCCAGCCATTGCCACTGGTATGTTTTGCATCCAACTGCAAAAAATAATATCAGAGTTGTTTTCAGCAGTAAGCGTATTTTTTAATCCTTCATTTTTTTCTTCTATCCAATGATGTGCTGTGAATGATAAGCCATTTTCATTGCACATTTGTTCAACTTTTAATCTGTCTTCGCCATCACCAATTATTAAAAATTTAACTTTTTGCTGAACACCTTTTTTAACATTATTCACCACTTTTAAAAACATTTCATGATTTTTAATGGGCACTAATCTTCCTATTATTCCTACTGCAACTGTGTTATCATCAATGCCATAAAAATCACGAAACCATTTTCGGTTTTCAGTTTGATTTTGTTGAAATCTACCTAAATCAAAACCAAGCGGAACTACATTCACTTTATCAGCATCGCAAATTTTAAAATCTTTTGTCAGTTCTTTTTTTTGTAATTCACTAATAGCAATAATTGCTGTAGATTTTCTGCCTAAAAATCTTTCAATTTCAATAAATATTCTATTTACAATTGAATTAAAATAAGAGTGAAATACATGACCATGAAATGTGTGTACAATCACAGGTACGCCCATTTGCCAAGCAGCTAATCTGCCTAATGCACCTGCTTTTGCTGCATGTGTATGCACAATATCTGGTTTAAATTCTTTAATGATTTGTTTGATTTCTTTCAACGCTTTTCTATCTTTTAACGGATTTAGGCTTCTATACATTCCATTGATGTATCTAGCTTTTAAGCCTAAGCTTTCAACAATAAATTCACTACTAGCTTCAGTTTCATCTTTGTTTCCAGCAATCAATAAAGTTTCAAATTCAGGTGATAAATACTTGGTTAAATAGGCAGCATTATAAGTAGGGCCACCTAAATTTAATCTATTAATGATACGTAGTACTTTTGGCATTTATTTATTATCTATACAATTTGATTGACGCAAATATAAAAAAATGACTAACCTTATTTACAAACAAATAAATTATACATCAACAGAATATAAACAAATGATTAAATTACGAACTGATGTATTGCGCAAACCATTAGGATTAACCTTTACAGCTAATGATTTAGCAAAAGATGAATTTGATATGCTGTTAGCAGCATTTAAAAATAATGAAATGGTGGCTTGTTGCATACTGCATCAGCTTAATGAAAATACAATTAAACTCAGGCAAATGGCGGTTGCCAATCATTTACAAAAAAGTGGAATAGGGAAGGGGTTGATTCAATTTGCTGAAACCATTGCTGCTGAAAATAAAATTCAAACCATTGAAATGAATGCTCGAAAATATGCGGTTGCATTTTATGAAAAATTGGGATATAAAAAAGTTGGAAATGAATTTGAAGAAGTGGGTATTCCGCATCTTAAAATGGAAAAGTCTGTCACATTTTAATAAGAATAATTGTCATAACGTTTAATTGATGTTACTTCACTTTGTTCATCTCATATAAAATCACTATCATTGCTTATTCAATTTTATAGCACTTTTGATTCGGTAAACCACATGAAAAGTAAGTTTGTTCATCGTTTAATTATTCTCTTTTTATTATTGTTGATAGGTGATTCATTTCACACTTATGCTCAAACCACTGGCACAGTTATTAATCCTGATGATTTTAGGTATGAGTTGTTTAATTCAATTTTTGTATCAAAAATTAATGAACAAAGAGTTAAGCTCAATAAAGATTTTTTATACAAACACGAAATTTTAGAAAAAGCTGCTACTGACCAAAGTGAATATATTTCAAAAATAAAAAAAACTGTTTTAGATGGAAGTAACCGCTCAAAACGAACTACTGGTGATAGAATAAAGTATTATGGTGGTGCTACTTCAGGACAAGAAATTGTGCAAAGTTGCGCCATTGGAAAAGATATAAAAACATTTTATACGTATGAATTTGTGATTGATGAATTGATGGTAAAAATTCTGAAATCAAAAAAATATTCAGATATTATTTGCAATCCTAAAGCATTTTATGCAGGCATTGGTTCAACATTAGATGCCAACGGAAAAAAGATTTATGTTTCAATTGTGATAGGCGGGTTAGAATCGGTGAACGAAGGAAAAAAGCTTCGTAAATTATTAAGTTTAAAATATACCACTAAAGACTATGGTATTGAAAGAGGAAACAATAAAGAATGCAGAAACTGTGAACGATTTGATGATTACATCTCTTTACAAAAAGGTATTTCAATTCAAGGCGGAAAAGTTTTATTTGAATATCCGAATGTAAGAAAATTACGAAAACTTTTAGCAACGGCTGATGATGGTATTGCTATTGACATCATTCAAAAATCACAATATCCTTGTGATACGTTTAATATTTTTGATGCTGAAAAACAGAACAGAGGCATACTTTTAAAACCAGCTTATTCATCAAAAATTTGGAGTGCTAATACTGAGCCTGAAAGGTATAATAGATATAGTGGTTACATTGCAGATGTGCCGAAAAAAGTATTGAAAAATTTAGGTGACCAATATGAAATAAATGTAAATATTATTCAGAAAGGAAAGTTTTGTAGGCGAATCACTAGAACCTTTACTGAAGCCAATGTAACTGATAAATTAAAAGGTATTTCTATTTTTCCTGATACATTAAATAATTGTGCTGATTGCAAAATTGAAGATGATTATGTGTTAGATAGTACTTCAAAAGTTTTATCATTTAAAATTCCATTCGATAAAAATAAATCAGAATATAAACCACGTGATTTAGAACCGATTCTGAATACATTAAATGAACCAAAATATACTATCAACGAAATTAATATTATTGCTTATACAAGCCTAGAAGGCGATTCAACTAAAAATGCATTATTGCAAATTAAACGTGCTAAAACTATTATTGA
>JBDKJJ010000062.1:0-7665 GCA_039796635.1 Bacteroidota bacterium | reverse complement strand
ACTTACCTTCAGGTATTTATTTCATCAAAGCCATTGATGTTAAAGGAAATATAAGTATAGGGAAGTTTATAAAAGAATAAAATAAAAAAGCCGTAAAACAACTATAATCTGCTTTACGGCTTTGCTAAAAAGGTAGTTCAAATTAATTTTTAGGACGAAGACTCAATACTGGAATTTCACTTTCGCCAATCACAACTCTATCAGCCGCAGGCACTAAAAATTCTCCAAACACACTATCATTGCGGCTCATAATCATTATCAAATCACAATTCATTTTTTTAGCATGACTAAATACTGTTTTTGATAACGTGCTATTACGGAACATTTTATTGGTGTAAGGAATTCCTTCTTTTTGTAAACGTAATTCTGTTTCTTTTAATAATTCATTCAATTTGCTAATGTCAGCTACAAATTCATCAATCATTTCAGTAACCGCTAATAAATGAATTTTTGCTCCTAAAGTTTTAGCTAATTCCACTGCATAATCAACTTTTTCACTCGTATGTTTTGATACATCTAACGGCAATAAAATATTTTTGCAATCAGGTGTCTTCATTCCTTTACGAATAGTTAAAACGGGCACAGTGCTTTCGTGAACAGTACGATAGGCATTGCTACCTAATACAAATTTTTCAACGTTTTTCAAACTTGCCGAACCATGAGTTCCCATCACCACTAAATCAGCGCCCACTTCTTTGGCAACTTTTTCAATTAATTTATAGGTTTTTCCTTCTACAATTTTTGTTTCGATTTTTACACCCCACAAACTTTTATTTTCAGATGAAATTTCTTTCATTTTATCGCTAATTCCTTTTTCTAACAATTCACGATAGCTCATGATTTGCTGTTTGTTGCCAATTTGGTCAAACATTTCATACACATGCAATAAGGTAATTTTTGAATTAAATTTTTTTGCTAAATAGGCCGCATATTCTAATGCGCCAAATGAAATTTCAGAAAAATCGGTTGGAACTAAAATTCGTTTAATTGACAGTTTCATAAAAATGGATTTTATACTTTTACAGTACAAATGTACAACGTATGACTCAAATTTTTCCTGCCAGCGAACTGATTTTAAATAAAGATAACAGTATTTATCATTTACATCTTCAACCTGAAGATATTGCTCAAAATATTATTACTGTAGGCGACCCTGACCGTGTAAAATCGGTAAGTAAATATTTTGATAAAGTAGAAGTAAAACGTGCAAACCGAGAGTTTATCACACATACGGGCACTATTGGCAAAAAACGAATTACAGTAATATCAACTGGCATTGGTACTGATAATATTGATATTGTATTGAACGAATTAGATGCATTGGCAAATATTGATTTAAAGAACAGAACCATAAAAAAGAAATTAACTTCATTAAATATTGTAAGAGTGGGTACAAGCGGTGGTTTGAAAAAAGAATTGGGTGTAGATTCGGTGGTGGCTTCACAAGCTGCTATTGGCTTAGATTCGATGGCTCATTTTTATAAACATAAATATTCGGCTATTGAAAAAATGAACCAAAAACGATTTGAAAAAGAATTTGGTTTGCAAAATTATGTAGCTGAAGGTTCGGATGATTTATTCAAGAAATTTTCAAAATTTGCTTTAGGTGGCACAACTGTTACTTGTAGCGGATTTTATGCGCCGCAAGGCAGAAAATTAAGATACAATTTAAAATTCCCAACTTGGGTAGATGATTTACCAAATTTCAAAACATCTAAAATTCCATCTATCACTAATTTTGAAATGGAAACATCGGGTATTTATTTTTTAGGCAATTTATTGGGGCATAATTGTATGTCGTTAAGTTTGATTGTAGCCAATCGAATCACCAAACAATTCAGCAGCAACTATCCTAAAATGATGGATAAGTTGATTAAGGATACTTTGGAGAGTATATGATAGAATATTTCGTAAATAAGATTTGTCAAGTTTTAAAAACTTGACAAATCTTAAATTTATTAATGCAAAAAATTATTTCGAAAGTTCTTTTTCTAATTCTTCAATTTGAACTTTTAATTGTTCAATCACTTTTGTTTGTTCTGCAATTTGTATGTCTTTATCCGCATGGCTTCTACCTAATTGAAAGGATTTAATATCCTGCATTTTTGATTCAGCTCCAGCAAGTTCTCCTTTCAGTTCAATCAGTCTCATTTTATTCGTTTCAAGATTAATTTCCTGAATCATCTTTTCAATTGCACTCAAAAATATTTACACTACATTTTAAAATTATTGCTCACATTTGCAGTCTTCAAAATCATTTATCCATGGCAAAAACAAATATTGATTCTCCTAAAAAAGTAGCTTCATCGTTCTTGAAAACTATGTGCATACTTACATTCATTGGAGTAAGTATAGCAAATTTTATTGGTCCTATTTACAGCCATATAAATTTGGATAAAAACATTTTAATACTTGAAAAGAAAATTGATGAATTAAAAAGTGTAGATGAAAATAGCATTGCTGTCACATCACTTGAAGATGCTTTAGATGAAACCTACAGAGCTAAACAAAATAAAAACACTACTTTAATTTTAAATTTATTGGCTGGAGCATTTTGTATTTTCGGAGCAACATTAATGCTATTCTTGAATAAGAATGGATTTTTTTTCTACACTATTGGTGAATTGGCACCCGTAATTTCACACTTTATAATGTTTGGTTTTGGAAACACTAAATTCAGCATGTTTACTTCAGCATTTTCAATAATAATTCCTTTAGCATTTATTATTATTTATGCTGTGCAATTAAAAGATATGGAATAAAATTTCCTAAAATCTACCTCCCGGAGGCGGCATTCCGCCTGGTGGAGGCATCATCCAATGATTTTTCATTTCATCTTGCCCAGGAGTTTTTCCTCCGAAGTTTTTAAAAGTATAAGTGAACACCAACATAAAGTAACGGCGCAACACTTTTGTTTTGGTATCTTCAATGTAGGTTTCAGTAATGCTTCGTGAAATTGATGTATTTTGATTCAATAAATCAAATGCTACAATTCGTAAATCAGCTGCTTGTTTTTTCATAAACTTATAACCCAACCCTGCATTCCATAACACATAATTTTGATTAAACGAACTTGATAATCCATTGTAGTATTGATGCGTTACATCTGTTGAAATTACTAATCCTTTGTAAGGCATCACATTAATTTTCAATCGTGAAGTTTGACTTAAATACGTTTGATTCAAATTAGCTTGCAATGTATTTTTTGAAACATTGTAAGATGAATTGGTAGATAAATTATAATCAAACTTTGGATTAGTGCTACTGCTCAAACCCAATCCTGCGGCTACCGAAGGCGTAGTTGAATAATTCAATGCGTTGTTAATCAAACTTGGTGTTTGGGTATAATTAGCAGAAAAATTCAAGTTATAATTTGATTTGATTTTTTTAATTGGATGACCATACACCAAAAAAGTACGCAAATTATAATAGCCATTTAAGTTAACAGGCTTAGTGAGTGAACCGCCTTGAGCTAGCAAAACATGATTATCTAAAACTATATTTCTGTTAGCAATTAAAGTACTGTTGCCAATATAATTTTGAGTGAATGTGCCACCCACCATTGCAAAAAATGAAGTGTTTGTTTTAGCATTCATGTTAGAAAATCTCATTACTAAATTGTGTGAATAATCTTGTTTCAAATCAGTGTTTCCTGTTGAAATTTGCAACGGATTACTCACATTGTAAACTTGCTGCAATTGGTCAATAGAAGGCGATGTATTGCTTGTTCTGTAAAAAACACGAAGCATTTTTTCATTTGATATTTTATACATCATCATCACATTTGGTAACACCGAATTAAACTCCTTCCTCAAATTATAATCAGCTGGAAATGTTTGTTTGTTTTTCAACTCAGCCCATTGATAGTAAGCACCAGCAGTTAAATTCATTTTTTTGTATTTCAAGTTATAGCCCGAACCAAATGAATGTGTTTGATAAAAACTATTGAACACATTACTCAATGTAGTATCTAAAAAGCTATAATCATTTTTTGCTGGAGTAAAATCATTTGAATATTTTTTTGAATCACTTATGTTGAATGAATGGGTATAACTGAATAATATAGATTGAGCGCTATCAATAGGTTCAGTAAAAATTAAAGTAGTAGTGTTATTAAATCCTTTTTTGTTAGCATCAATTAATTGCTTCAACGAATCAGCATTTTGCAATGTATCTTTTGTGAATGAATTATAATGCGTAGTACCAACTTGTGAATTATAACTTGGTGTAAAATTTACTGAAAGAGTTCTGTATTTTTTATGAAACGAATGTCGCCATAATAAATTTGTTGAAGTATTAAAGGCAGTTTTATCAACTTTGTTATAAGTTGAAGTAGCGTTCAAACCAATGCCTTCAGCATTTTTTGTTAATCCATCAACTGTGGTTAAACTATTATTTTTTTGAATTGAAAATTTAGGTTGAATCACAATTGAGTTCATTGAATCTAACTTGCTTTCAATTCTGAAATTGAATCGGTGATTTTGATTTTTTGTTTCAGCAATAGATGTTTGTGAATAATTTAACCCAGATGATTTTGCTGCTAAATACTGACGCAATACATCCGATTCGTTTTTATTATCAGAATAATTGAAAAAGTAACTTGATGATACTTCCGTTTTCTTTCCCCATTTATCACTATAATTTAATCCAACTGCATGAGTAGTTGTAATTCCGCTTTGACCATTCACCATAAAATTACTTGGCTCACTGCCGCCGCCTCCACCGCCATTTCCACCCATACCCATTCCTCTTCCACCACCCATACCCATCATCCCTCTACCCATTCCACCACCACTCAACACACCCATTAAATCTTCCATTGCAAAATTTTGTTCATTAATATTATTGCTTTGAAATAATAATGTTAATCGGCGTTGACCTTTAAATTTATTGATAACAGCACCAGCCTTATAAACGCCTGCATTATTAATATCCAAACCGCCACCACCATATACTTTACCAAAAGTTCCGTTTCTGAATTGCGATTTTGTAATCACGTTGATTGCTTTTGAGGTATTGCCGTCATCAAAACCAGTAAAAACAGTTTGGTCACTTTTTTTATCAAATACTTGAATTTTATCAACCACATCAGCAGGTAAATTTTTTAATGTTGTGGCAGGGTCATCACCAAAAAAAGGTTTACCATCCACCAATACTTGCTTCACTGTTTCACCATGTGCTTGAATTTGTCCGTTTTGTGAAGTAATGCCCGGCATTTTATTTACTAAGTCTTCTGAAGTAGCATCAACATTTGTTTTGAAAGCATTTGCATTCATTTCAGTAGTATCACCTTTTTGCTTCACACGAGTTTGTAATTCAGTAATATTAACTTGCTGAAGTGTTTTTGAATTTTCTTGGAGGATGATTATACCTAGTTTTATATCAGCATCTTTAGTTAAAATTGGTTTACTATATTCCGTAAAACCAACCGATGTAATTTTCAGATTTAACCATACAGATTGTGGCACTTGCAATTCAAAGTTTCCATTATCATCACTTGTAGTTCCGGCAGCTATATCTTTTCCATTAGGCTGAAGTGCAATCACAGTTGCTCCAATAATAGGTTGCTGTTTAGTATCATTTAACTTTCCTGAAAGCGTTGTAGATTGAGCAATAGAAACTAAAATACTACAACAATAAAACAAGACGAAGAAAATATTTTTTTTCACTTTAAATAGTATAAATTGAACTACAAAGTAAAAGAATGTTTCAGCGAAAATGCGATTTGTATTTTGCTAAATTGTAAATGAGTTATAAATGATAAGCAAAATTACTCCACCAATTTCCCCATTAATCGGAGTAATTCAGTTTCTACTGATTTTGCATTAAATTGAGCTTGAACATATCTGTTCATTGCATTGCTATAGCTACTTTCAGCTTGACGCATTTCAATTGCATTGGATTGTCCTAACCTAAATCGCTCAGTCGCAATGCTTAAATTTTCTTTAGCTAATTGAATATTTTCTGATTCTAATTGTAAAATTTCTTTTGCTTTTTTGAAATCTAATTTTGCTTTGTAATATTTTATTGAAGTTTGCAATTGTATTTTTTTGTATTGCATCTCAGTATTCAAAGCATTGATATTAGCAGCTTTCACTTGATTATTTGTTTGTGTTCCGTTGAATAATGGAATATATAAACTAATACCACCACTAAATCCTTGTGTTTGATTCAATAAAGAAAATCCTGCTGTATTCGAACTTCTACTTAGTCCATAAGCTCCATTAACAGTAAGTTGTGGCAAATAACTACTGAAAATTTCTTTCTTACTGAAATAGCTATTTTCTCTTATTTTATTAGCAATTAATAATTGAAAATTACTTTTATCTAATTCAGTTTCACCCATCAAACTCAATTTATCATTGAACGAAATACTATCAGTTACAGTAAATAAATTATCTGATGGCATGCTCATTAATTTATTCAACTCTAATTTCTTTTGTTCGTATATATTTTGTTGAGTTAATAATATACTTTTTTGTTCATTCAAATCAACCCGAGCTTGTAACCAATCTACCTTTGAGGATGAACCAACTAAAAATTGTTTTTCAGTAATTGTTACTCTTTCTTGTGCTAAATTGATGGCTTCATGAATGGCTTTTAGTTGCATTTGAGCAGCAATAATATCATTATAAACCACTATGGTTTGAGCAACACAATTTTGCAAAGTATCCTTATAATTTAATTCACCGATGGCGACTAAATTTTTCAACTTATGTTTGGTAGCAAACATTTTCATTCCATCAAAAAGTGTCCATGATGCTACTAATGAAGGATTGAAATTATTTCCTATCACTCCATTTTTTTTTGTTTCAGTATTGTTTAAAAATTTTTGTTCGATTGAATTTATTGAACCACTTTTTGAAATACTGATTGCGGCTTTTGGTAAAAAATTACTGATACTTCCATCGCTGTTTAACTGTGAAACTTCAATTTTGTTTTTTGCAATTGAAATATCGTAATTGTTCTTCAACACCATTTCAATAGCCTGTTGCAAGCTAAGTGTTTGTTGGGCAAATACATTTTGTGCAAATGCAATTAGTAATAATAATATTATTTTTTTGAGCATGATTTTTAATTTATCCAATCAAATAAATATTCATTTTGGTAATCAATATTGAATTTTTGTAACAAAGAAATATATTCATCTTTAAAAGAAAACTTTTTATGATGCTCTTCTTGATTATTAATATACTTAACAACTGCATCAATCTGTGAATGAGAATAAGTGAAAGCCCCAAACCCTTCTTGCCAATTGAATTTTCCCATCACCCAGTTTTTCTCATTAATAAATTTTGAAGAAGCAGCTTTGATATCTCTTACTAAATCAGATAATAGTAAACTCGGTTTTGTACTTATAAAAATGTGTGTGTGGTCAGGCATACAATGAATAGCATACAACTTTGCATTTCTGTTCTGAATCACTCCTGTTATAAATTTTTGTAACTCTTCCTTATTATTTTTTGAAATCAAATTTTCTCTGCCTTTTACAGTAAAGACAATTTGAAAATATAATTGCGAATAAGTGTTTGCCATTTCAAGTTATTTAGTTGGCTCCTACGGAGCAATTTTGTCTGTCGTTTTTTTTCATCTATGAACAGAATGCTCCTGCGGAGCTACTTGTTCATCAATTAACATTTTATAAAAAACATTCTATCTGTTTTT
>JBDKJJ010000061.1:0-12662 GCA_039796635.1 Bacteroidota bacterium | reverse complement strand
TCTAATAAAGAAAAACTACAACAAGTAATTGATAAACTATTGTTCACCTTTGTTTGCAGCAATTTATTGGTATCAATTATTGCAATTGTTTTAGGAGTTAATGCTAAAATAAATCATTTTCAATTAATTGATAACTCATCGTTATTGCCTGTATATTCTGAGTTTAGTCCATTTCTTCACGTTGCTTATTTTGGATTTTATTTAAGTTTTGCAATAATTATATCAATTTATTTAATTCGCCATTCCACCAATATATTAATTAGGCTTACTTCATTATTGACAATTTTAATAGGTTCGTTCGCTTTATATTTTTCATCTTCAAAAGGTTCATTTTTGAGTATGTTTTTTATGTTAATGTGCATGGCGGTGTATGAGTTTATTAATTCAAAATCTAAATTGAAATTAGGATTCATTTTTTTTGCTACTGTATGTATAATTGTTTTTTCATTGAAAGAAAACCCTCGAATTTATTCATTCAAAAAAATGTTTACTGAATTAATTCATCCTGAAAAAGTTGACCCTAACGCCTCTTCAGATATTAGTAACGGACAAAGGATTTATGTGATTAAATCAAGTGTTGAGGTGATTAAAAATAATTTATTAATAGGTGTTGGAGCTGGTGATGTGATAGATGAATTAGAACAGCAATACTTGAAAAATGGCTATAAAATTTTAGCGCACAAAAAATTAAATTGTCATAATCAATTTTTAGAATCATTTGTAGAGATAGGAATATTAGGTGGGTTGATATTTTTGATTTTTAATTTTATGGCAATATTTCAATGTTTGAAACATAAAAATTATTTGCAATTGTATTTTATCATTGGCTTTAGTATAATTGCATTAACAGAGTCATTTTTAAATCATCAGGCAGGTATTGTATTTGTTGCATTGTTTTTCTGTCTTCTTTCTATAATTGAACCAATTAAAAATACTCAAAATGAAGGTTAGTCCTGTGTCAATTGTAATTCCATGCAGGAATGAAGAAAAGTACATTGCTAAATGTTTGCAATCAATAATTGATTCAGATTTTGATAAAAATTTATTAGAAGTTTTTGTTGCAGATGGATTAAGTACTGATAATTCAAAGTCAATTATTAAACAATTTTCTTTACAACACGAATGGATTTATTTTATTGAAAATATAAATAAAACTACACCTTATGCATTAAATGAAGGAATTAAGAAATCGAAAAATGATGTGGTAATAATACTTGGAGCGCATTCTGAAATCTATCCTGATTTTATTTCAAAAAATATTGAATACTTAAACCATTACCCAGAATGTGGTTGTGTTGGTGGATATTTAGAAAATGTTTATGAAAATAAAACCGCCGAAATTGTTGGAGCAGCCATGTCATCCATTTTTGGAGTAGGTAATGCAAATTTTAGAATTCCAAATAAAGAAGGTTATGTTGATACAGTTGCATTTGGAGCATACCGAAAAGAAGTGTTTGAAAATGTTGGATTGTTTGATGAAATACTTACTCGAAACCAAGATGATGATTTTAATTTTCGGGTTACAAAGGCTGGTTACAAAATTTTCCTTTCACCAAAAATTAAGTGCAAATATTATGTGAGAGCATCTTTTGAAAAGCTTTACCGGCAATACTTTCAATATGGTTATTGGAAAGTTTATTTAAATAAAAAACACAAAGCTTTTTTGTCAATTAGGCAGTTGATACCATTTCTTTTTGTTTCATTTTTGTTTTTTGGCTTAATGCTGAGTTGTATTAATAAATTTATTGCTTTAGGATATTTTTTAGGGATATGTACTTACGTATTTTTGGCTTTATATTTTGCTTTTAAAAAATCAGATAAAATTATTGATGTACTAAAAATTGCTTTTACATTTTTGCTTTTGCATTGGGCTTACGGTATTGGCTATGCAAAAGGAATACTTGGTTTTATTGTTTTAAATAGGAAGCCTAAACATGATGTAGCAATTACACGGTAATAAACAAAAGCTTATTTAACTTGTTCATCATCTATCATCATTTCAAAATCACATTATCATGAATTATCAAAAAGAAGAAAAATATAATATTGAAACGCAAGAAAAAATCACGGCTAATTACAAATCGGTTTTGGAATTATTAGGTGAAAATCCGAACCGAGAAGGAATTCAAAAAACACCTGAAAGAGTTGCAAAGGCAATGCAATTCATGACTCAAGGTTATGATATGGATGCCGCCGCCATTTTAAAAAGTGCCATGTTTAAAGAAGATATTAGTGAAATGGTGATTGTAAAGGATATTGAAATATATAGTATGTGCGAACATCATTTATTACCATTTTTTGGCAAAGCACATATTGCTTATGTACCCAATGGCAACATTACCGGGCTTAGCAAAATTGCAAGAGTAGTAGATGTATTTGCTCGAAGATTGCAAGTGCAAGAAAGATTAACCAAGCAAATATTAGATTGCTTGCAAGATACATTACAACCTCAAGGTGTAGCTGTGGTAATTGAATGCAAACATTTATGTATGATGATGAGGGGAGTGCAAAAACAAAACTCAGTAACTACTACTTCGGCATTTACAGGGGTGTTTGAAAATAATACCACTCGATCAGAGTTTATGAAATTGTTAAGCGCAAATTTGAGTTAGTTTTTTTTATTATAAAAAATTTATTCCAAATACTAATTATACTTTCTCCACAAGTATTATAGTTTCCATGGCCTCTTTCACATCATGCACTCTTAAAATGTTGGCGCCATTTTGCAAGGCAATAGTATTCAATACGGTAGTTCCATTTAGTGCATTATCGGCTGTGGTTTGTAAGGTTTTATAAATCATTGATTTTCGGGAAAGCCCTGCCAATATGGGTTTGTTGAGTTTAATAAACTCATTCATTCGGCTCAGTAATTCAAAATTCTGGTCAGTTGTTTTTGCAAATCCAAACCCCAAATCAATAATGATATTTTCAAAATCAAGTTGTTTTAATTCCTCTATTTTTTGATTAAAATAATTAAATACATCCGTTACTAAATTATCATAGTCAGTAAGCGATTGCATAGTTTGAGGTGTGCCACGGCTATGCATCAATACATAAGCAGCTTTTGTTTTTGATAAGGTAGCAAACATATTGGCATCAATACTTCCACCCGAAATATCATTTATAATATGAGCGCCTTCCTCAATACTTTGTTTTGCAACAGCTGAATAAAATGTATCTACTGAAATCAATACATCAGGAAAGTGTTTTTGAATATTTTTTATAACAGGAATAATTCGTTGGAGTTCATTTTCAGATGAAATAAACTCAGCATTAGGTCGTGTTGATTGACCTCCAATATCAATAATAGTAGCACCATCTTGAATCATTTTTTCTGCGGCAGCTAAATATTGTGATTCATTATTCACTCTGCTAGCTTCATAAAATGAATCAGGCGTAATATTTAAAATGCCCATTACCACTGGCTTTTCTAATGATAAGGTTTTACCATTGCAGTATAAAGTTTTTGAAAAATTAGTTAATGAATTTGCCAACATTGTAATTTTAATAAATCTGTTATATATCTTTGGCAAAGCTAAATATTAGCATCTTAATTAATGGAAAAAACAATAGAACAATATAATAAAGCGGTAAGCGATTGTGCTAAAATATTTTTACTAAAAACAAAAGACTATGGCACTGCTTGGCGCATACTTCGTACATCAAGTATTACCGACCAAATTTTTATTAAAGCAAATCGAATTAGAACCATTCAGGAAAATGGCGAACAAAAAATTAATGAAGGCATTGAATCTGAATTTGTAGGTATTGTAAATTATGCTGTGATTGGGTTGATGCAATTGGATATGAAAAATGAAGAAAGAATGGAATTGCCTTATGCTGAAGTAGAACAAAAATTCAATAAAGTAATTGAAGATGCTAAAGCATTGATGAATAATAAAAATACGGATTATGGCGAAGCTTGGCGTAGTATGAGAGTAAGTAGTATTACAGATTTGATTTTAATGAAGATTTATCGGATCAGACAAATTGAAGATAACAAAGGCAAAACATTAATTAGTGAAGGCATTGATGCATCGTATTTTGATATTATTAACTATGCCATTTTTGCTTTGATATTAATGAGTGAAGAAAAGTGAAAACAGTTTGATTTTTAAAAAAGTAACCACAAAGACACGATGACACAAAGAGATTTTTTTACAAAAAAAACTTATTGACTTGGGGTATTTGTGGCAAAATAATTTTAATAAAAAAAGATAGAGAACATAAAAAACTTTGCTTCAAATACAATTTTACAACTAATAACTAATAACCAGTAATTAATAACCAAACAACATGAGATATATAATTCAATTATTCAGAATTTTAGTAGGTGCTTTATTTATTTTCAGCGGCGCTATAAAAGCTAATGACCCAATGGGAACAAGCTATAAGCTGCAAGAATATTTTACCGTATTCCATGTTGATTTTTTAAATGGAATTACTGATTATTTATCTATTCTGTTTTGCGGATTAGAAATAGCATTAGGCTTTGCTTTATTGATTGGTGCATTTAGCCGAATCACTACTTTAGCATTAACGGGTTTAATCATTTTCTTTACTTGGTTAACTGGTTATTCAGCAATGACAGGCAAAGTAACAGATTGCGGTTGCTTTGGCGATTTTATTCATTTAAAACCAACTACATCGTTTTATAAAGATATTGTATTGTTGGTGCTTTCAATCGCTTTGTTATTAGGCAGAGATACCATTAAGCCATTGTTTGCTGGCAAGTGGAATAATTTTGTATTAGTATTATTAGTGGGAGCGTCATTCTTTTTGCCTATTTGGGCATTTATGCATTTACCAATAATTGATATGTTGGCATATAAGCCAGGTAATAACATTAAAGAAAAAATTAAACTTCCTGAAGGTGCAAAACCAACAATTGTACAAACTGTATTTATCTGTAAAAACAAAAAAACAGGAGCAGTTGAAGAAATGTCATCAGATGATTATGTGAAAAAATACCAAGCGTATGATTACATGGATAGAAAAGATAAAGTAGTTCAAGAAGGCGACAAGCCTGAGATTCATGACTTTGTAATATTAGATGATAATGGCCGCCAAGTGCAAGATAGCATTTTAAATATTCCAACCTATTGCTTTTGGGTAGTAGTGTATGATGTTGAAAATGCCAACAAAAGTTGCTTTACAAAAATTAACACATTAGTTAAAAACTGCGATGCACAACATATTCCTGTGATAGGAATTACCCACAGCGATTATAAAGCAACAGAACCTTTCCGTCATGATGTGCAAGCTGCATTTCCGTTTTATTATGCTGGTGATGATAAATTTGTGAAAACAATGATGCGTAGTAACCCTGGAATTATGCTCATGAAAAATGGTGTGGTAATTAAAAAATGGCATTACAATGATGTGCCATCTTATGACGAAGCTGTTAGATAATCTATAAAATTTATTGTAAATGTTAAAAAGAATATTGTGTGCAGCATTATGTGTTGCCACATTGCAAGGTGTTGCCAAACCAAAAAGTATTGGCATTCAAGGTGGCTTAAATTATAGTGATTTAAAATCAGGGATTAATGTATCGCCTGGTTTAGCAAATAATTTTGGAATTACGATTCAAAAATATCGAAACAAATATGTGTTTTTTGAAACAGGAATGGCATTAGATAAAAATGCAGTAATTAATAAATTGGTAGTAGACCCAACAGGGCAGGTTATTCAAAATGCTGAAATAACGGCTACTTCAACTTATATTTCTATTCCATTAATTGTGGGATTTAAAACTGGCGGAAAGTTTTTTGCTTATACAAAATTAGGTGTAGCACCTTCAGTTCTTCTGTCTTGGAATCAAGAGTTAAATACTAATGTTCAAGGTATTCAAGTTGGATTTTTTAAATATTCACCATCATTAAAAATTAGTCCGAATGCTGAAATTGGTATTGGAAAATTATTTGGGAAAAGGTTTGCAATTACTTTAGGAACTAAAGCAAACTATCAATTATTTTCATTGTATGATACAAAAGCAGTTGATTCAGATGGACGTTTTTTTTACAAAAGTTTAGGAGTGAATCTTGGTATGCACTTCTTCATAAAAAAAATGGATTAATCAATTTTGATTAATCCATTTTTATTTTACTTTTTTTCTAATTCTATTTTTTTATTCTCACCCTTTTGAATATTCCCACTTGGGTTATTTTCAAAAATGAAATTCGTCATTTTTTTGAATAAGAAATAACGAGTATTTCCACCACTTATTCCATGTGCTTTATTTGGATACACAAACAAATCAAATTGTTTATCTGCTTTAATCAAAGCATTAGTTAGTTCAAATGAGTTTTGAATATGTACATTGTCATCAGCATCACCATGCATTAATAAAAAATGACCTTTCATGTTTTCTGCAAATTTCATACAACTATTGTTGGCATAACCCATTGCATTTTCTTTTGGTGTACGCATGTATCGTTCGGTATAAATGTTATCATAAAAACGCCAATCGGTAACTGGCGCAACAGCCACACAAGCATTGAAAACCCCAGCACCACGAAGCATACAATTGGTAGCCATGAAACCGCCATAACTCCAACCGAACATTGAAATTTTATTGCTATCTACCCAATTTTGTTTTTTGTAATATCGTGCAGCACTAATTTGGTCTTGTGTTTCAATCGTTCCTAAATTTAAGTAAGTACATTTTCTGAAAGCCTCACCACGATTGCCTGTACCACGATTATCAACGCAAGCCATCGTATAACCATTTTGTGCTAAAAACTGAAAATACATAAAGTTCATGCCACCCCATCTGTCTTCAACTTGCGATGCATTCGGTCCGCCATAGCAATACATAAACACAGGTGCTTTATCTTTTTTCTTTTTCAATAATGGTGAAATTTGATAACCAAATAATTCAGTTCCATCTTCTGTTTTGAAACTGAAAAAATCAGTGGGTTGCAATTTTTTATCGGCTAATTTTTTCTTTAAATCTGCATTGTCTTCCAACACTCTAATTGTTTTATTTTGATTATCTAACAAGGTATAAGTTGGCGGAACGTTGATGTGTGAAGTAGTTTGAATCGCAAAATCAAAAGTAGGAGAGAATTCGTAAGAAGCCCAACCTGTTTGTGTTTTGAAGCAATCACGTTCTTCATTACCATTAATATTACAACGGCTTAAAACTTTGTAATAAGGTTTATCGCCCACTTGCTGATAATAAACTGTTTGTGTTTTTTCATCGTAGCCATACACATCCGTTATATCATAATTAGAAGTAGAAAGTTTTCTCACCAACTTACCATCAGCATTATACAAATACAATTGATTAAAACCATCTTGCTCACTCATCCAAATAAAGTGCTTACCACCATTGATAAAAATCGGACAATCTTTTTTTGCTTCTACATCAACGTAAGCTTTGTTTGTTTCGGTGAGGAATTTTGTTAAAGTGCTTGTTCTTTTTGTTTCTACTTGTTCTTTTCTATTGTTATCAAACGTTGGGTTTGTTTCTGAAAAACTATAGTATGAAAAAACTTGCAATTCATTTTGCAAACGATTTAATTTCTCAAACCAAATTTCATCTGAATTAATCCATCCCATTCTTGGTAAATAATAAGATTGAGGATTTTCAGGTGTAAAGGTGTATGTTACTTTCCCTGACTCAATTGCATAAAGTTCCAAACCTACCACAGAGTTATCTTCCCCAGCTTTTGGGTATTTGTATTTTTCATTTCGTGGGTAATTATTTTTTTCAAAATAATCTAATGAATATTCTTTTACATTGCTTTCATCAAAACGATAGTACAATATTTTTTTGCTATCAGGGCTCCAATAAAATCCACGATTGATGCCAAATTCTTCTTCATACACCCAATCCGTTGCGCCATAAATAATTTTATTTTTTTCGCCGTCTTTCGTGATTTGTACTTCGGTAATTTCATCAGCCAATACATCAGCATAATACATATTGTTGTTGATGATGTAAGCCACTTTCATTCCATCAGGACTGAATTGAGCATAACGCTGTTTGCCTTTACCACTCAATGTTTCCAATTTTTTTGAATCACGGAAATAAATAAAATTCTTCTCCATGGTTGAATGACGATAGATTGATTCCATTTCAGTTGATAGCAAAATTTTCTTTTCATCATCACTAATTTCAAAACCGAAAGGCTTAATTGCTTTTATTGAATCTTTTGGAATTAAATCTTCTGAACGCAACAACGTATCTAAAGCTTTGCCTGAAGCGGCATCATATTTTACAATAGATAAGTTAGTTGTCATTTCAACATACGTTTTTCCATCTTTCATCCATTTCCAACCACCTTCTGATTTTGGAATGTATTCAAAATTTTTCCAAACACTTTCTAAAGTAACGTGTTGAGATTTTACTTGGAAACTGAAAAGTGTAGCAATGCATAGAATGGAAACTGTAGTGTAAAAATTTCTAAACGTCATGCGTAATTATTTTTAGATTTGTTGAAATATTAAGAAGCTAAATATACATGAAAAAATCTTTTTGGTACATCACCCCAATTATGTTATTAATAATTTATGTGGTGGTTGGTTGCAAAAAATATGATGAAGGTCCTTCATTTAGTTTAAGAACTAAAAAGGCAAGAATTACTAATGAATGGAAGGTTTATAAAGTAAATTATGATGACAAAGAGAACAGCAATGATTTCTTCAACATTAATCAATATTGCTACTTTACTATCAATAAGGATTTCACCATGTCGAAGGAAACCAAAACAAATCAAACCAAAACATTAACCACTGGCACTTGGAAATTCACGGATATACATAGTGTATTGGAATTTGATGAAAAACAAATCACTCAAAATGATTCAATATTTATTGGTAGAACGCAACATGAGTTTATCATTATAAAACTTACCCATAAAGAGATTGCTTTAAAGGAAAAAATTGCTGGGCATTCCATCACATATTATTGCAATGAAAAATAAGTAATCATGGTAAGATTAATTGCGGATAGCGGCTCTACCAAAACAGATTGGTGTTTAATTAATGGTGATGCAATTACCTATTATAAAACGCAAGGACTCAATCCTTACTTTTTAAATCAAACTCAAGTTACTGAAATTTTACGGACAGAACTTGTCAGTAAATTACCATTGATAAAAGTGGATGAAATATATTTTTTTGGCTCAGGATGTACGCTTGGTGAAAAATGCGATTTGATAAAATCAAGTTTATCGGAAGTTTTTAAATCCAATAAAATAGAAGTAACCAACGATTTATTAGGAGCAGCAAAAGGATTAGCACAGCATCATGAAGGAATTGTTTTAATTTTAGGAACAGGCTCAAATAGTGGTTTTTATGATGGTGGAAAAATTATTGAACAAGTTTCATCGTTGGGATATTTATTGGGTGATGAGGGTAGTGGAAGTAGGATTGGTAAAAAATTGTCGGCTGATTATTTCAGAAATAAAATGCCTGCTGAATTATCAAAAAAATTTGCTTTATCTTTTCAATTATCTACTTCATCTGAATTATTAAAAATAATTTTTCAGCAAAATCATCAAGGCAAATATTTGGCTTCATTTGCAAAATTTGCATTAGAAAATAAAGACAATGATTATATCAAAATGATTATTCAAAAGGAGTTTAATCATTTATTTGAAGAAGTGATAATGGCATATAACAAAACTGCCCATCGCATTTATGCAACAGGCAGTATCGCTTTTTATTTTGAACATGAACTGAAAAAGGCAGCTGAAAATTTCAATTATAAAATTGCTTTAATAAAGCAATCTCCAATTGAAGGTTTGGCAGAATATTTTAGTAAATATGAAACCAACGGCTAATATTAAAGCCCATACGTACACCAAAATTTTTAGTCCAACTTGTTGGGCTATTAGGAATAAAATCAGTTTCAACTAATCCACCTGTATTGATTAAGCTCACATGAAATACATGTCCGCCAGTTTCAATTTCATAACCAATGCCTAATGGATTATAATAACCACCTGTTTTATGTATTGAATTTCTGTATGAACTAAATGGTTTATAGTAATCAATTACAACAGCACTGCGTTTTGTGAATTTATATCTTCCTGCAAAACCAACAGCAAAAAAATCATTTTCGTCGCCATAACTAACCAAATTTCTGTGGATATAAGTCGGCATTAATTGTATAGATAATTTTTCGCTGAATTTACGAGCAATCAATACTTGAGTGCAATAACTTAATCTTTCAGTATTGGTGGTGTAATGTACTTCACTTGTTGTATCAGTTGAAGCTTTCATTCCACTGATGGTTGCAACGCCTAAAAGCGTAACGCTTACAGGCATTTTATTGTCAATGGTTTGACGTAATAATTTATACTTTAAGTACCCATCATATAATTCTTTTGCTGAACCAAAGCCTTTGCTTGAGCCTAAACCGAAAGTTAAATTTTTATTGATACCATATTCTAATGCAATTCGAATATTAGATACTTGATTGAAGCCATACATATTATGTGATGTACCTGAACCTATTTCGCTAAAGTTATGTGAAATACGAAAATCTAATTGATGAGCGCCAACCACTTCAATGGAATGACTCATATTTAATCTTGAAGTTTTAAAGGTAGCACTTACAGGGTCATGTGATTTTTTTTCATCTTTAAATAAAGCACTTAAATCATCTTGTGCAAATAATTGTGCGGATACAAAAAGTATTGTAATTAAACTGAATATTGATTTCATGAATGTTTGTTTTTAAGATTTGATTATTTTTTGTTTGGTTCTAAAGCGGCATCTACTTTTACGTCAACAAACTCAGCTATGTTAGCACCTACTACACTTGGTATTTTTATTTTATGGTCTTCAATTTTAATTTTGAAAGTAGCATTTAAAATTACCTTACCACCTTTAACTACAATTGTACCTTTAGTTGTGTAGTCTTTGTCAGCACCATGTATTGTCATTTTACCTTGAACAGTTACATCATAAGTTCCATCTTTTGTAAAATCATAGTTTTTGATATTTACAATTTCACCATTAAAAATGGAATGTGTAAATTTTTCGCTCTCCATATAATTTTCATTAAAATGTTCTTCCATTAACGAACTTTTAAAATGGAATGAAGTATTTTTTATTTTAAAGAAAACCTTACCTGTTTTGATATTTGCAGCTGCTAATGCTACTTTTGAAACTGCATCAATATTTTCCATTGATGTTGCTGAGAAAAATGATACAACGCCTGTGTTGGTTGTAAATACATCTTGTGCATGGCTATTAATATTTGCAATAATTAATAACGATAAAATTGTGATTAGTTTTTTCATGATAAATATTTTAATATTTTAATACTCAATAGCTGTTCCAATTAATTATTTTTTGTGCCGTTATCTTTCCAACACTTAAACCAATTATCTTGATTGGTAGTTGTGCCTGCTGTTGCTGACATATCTTTTCCGTTACCCATAATATGACCATTTGAGTTAATGGTAATTTGACCACCATCAATTGCATTTTTAACTTGACTATAATTAGTTAAAAGTACTCTTGGGGCTCCATCATGACAACCTGTTGTGGAACATAAAGTAACAATTGGTGCTATATGTTTTGAATAAGTAATAGTATCGCAATAGCCAACAGTGGTAGTATTGTTAGTGGTTGTTGTACTTAATTTTTTAGCTTGCTTTTTTAAGCATGAAGTAGTGATGATTGTTGATGAAATAAACATCAATCCAATTAAAATTATTTTTTGTTTCATAAATTAAAAGTAAAAAAATAGCTTTGAAAGCTGATGTAAGGTAACAAAGCTATTTTAAGATTTAGTACTATAGATTATTGTTTAACATTTATTTTATCTAATCAAACTTTTTATTTAAGCGATAAAACTGATTTATATAATGTTGGATTTTTTAGAACTTCTACTGCTTTAATAATATCAGGGTCGTTATTAAAATCTGCCTCTAATCTGCCTTTTTGAAAATAATATCTTGATACAATTTCATTTTCTAAAAGCTCTTTTATTTCTTTTTTGTTATGATAAATATCTTGCGATTTATCACGTTTTAATTTTGATTTTAATGCGCCTAATTCTGTTTTTATATCTTCAAGATACTTTTCTTTTTCTGCTTCTTTTTTAAATTCATCAATTGCATCTTCACTTTCTGAATGATGTTCAAAATTTTTAGCAGAAGCATATTTTACAAATTCATCAAATTCAGCATCACTTAATCTGAATTGTTTTGCTGATGAAATAGTGTAGTGACTAATTTTATAATTTGTAGCAAAGTCAAACAAAATATTTTTCACTAATAATTCTTCCGCTAACTTACTCAATTCAACTTCCTCAGTTTTAATATCGGGTTCAATACCGCCACCATCAAATACTTTTCTACCATTTTTTGTTTTAAATTCATGCTTTAAAGAGTCAGCAACTTTACCAACGCTTCCATCAGCATTTCTATGCGAATAATCTAATGCTTGTATGCATCTGCCACTTGGTATATAATATTTTGCAGTAGTTATTTTAATTTTATAATTATAAGCTAAAGGTCTGGTAGTTTGCACTAATCCTTTGCCGAATGTACGTTGACCAATAATTACCCCTCTATCATAATCTTGAATTACGCCTGATAGAATTTCGGATGCACTTGCTGAGCCATGATTGGTTAAAACTGCAATGGGAATATTTGCATCTAACGGCGTATTCAAAGCACTATATTTTTTTGCCC
>JBDKJJ010000060.1:0-3614 GCA_039796635.1 Bacteroidota bacterium | reverse complement strand
AAAAATATTTACCGAAAAACAAGCACCACCAATATTGTAGGATTATTAAAATTTGCCTTTGCTAATGGATTAGTTAGTTAAATCAAAAAGAAGAAAATTTATATTGATTTTATTGAAACTTTACTACAATTCACATTGAATAAGTTTGTAAAATACTATTACAATTCACATCATTAAGTATATCAATTCGCAGTTTTGCGATAATTGATTTTTAATGAAAATAAACAAACCACTTATCAAAAAAATATTAATAACAACCCTATGGAGTTTGTTAGTAATAGGTTTTTTTGCCTTGTGGATATTTGCTTCAAGTTTTAGAAAAGAACTTACCTGTAAAGCAGTTGATGTAACAATTGATGAACAAGAAAATCTTTTTTTTATAAATAAAGATGATGTGTTTGCTATAATAAAACAAATTGGTTACGATGCTTTGATGAATAAAAAAATTACTGAAATTGATTGGATGAGGTTAGAAAAAAAAATGAACTCAAATCCTTGGATAGCTGATGCACAGCTATTTTCAGATAGAAACGGAAAGTTGCAAATTGATATTCATCAACGTTGTCCATTAATGAGGATAATCAACAAAAATGGTGTAGGATTTTATGTAGATAAAAAAGGAGAGCCTATGATGTTGAGTTCTAAATTTACAGCACGTGAAATAATTGTTACTGGAAACATTGAATCAACTGAATTTAATTATTCAAATCCAGAAAAAGGTAAACGTTTTGATTTAGTGAAAATGGTGAGATATATTGATTCTAATCCATTTTGGAAGGCTCAAATTGTTCAAATAAACATTAAGGATAACAATCAACTACAATTATTTCAACTACACGGCGATCATGTAATTGAATTTGGAACAACAAATGATTACGAAGAAAAATTCAACAAACTTAAAATATTTTATACGGAAGGCTTGAATAGTATTGGATGGAGCAAGTATAGTATAATCAACATTAAGTACAAAAATCAAGTGGTGGCAATCAAAAAACAGATTTCAAAAAAGTAAAATTTTCAAAATAAATCCAGCTAAAATGACAAACGAAAATTCAAATGATATTGTTGTAGGGTTAGATATCGGAACTACAAAAATTTGTGCCATAGTAGGTCGTAGAAACGAGAATTCGAAGATTGAAATTTTAGGAATGGGCAAAAGCGATTCAGTTGGTGTTGATAAAAATGAAGGCGTTGTGAATGTTGAACAAACTGCTAATGCAATCAAAAAAGCAGTAGCTGAAGCAAGCGCACAAGCTCAGGTTGAAATCAAAAGCGTATATGTAGGTATTGCAGGTCAGCATATTAAAAGTTCGCAACATACAGGAATTATTACCCGTCAGAATACTGATGAAACAATAAAAAATCAAGATATTCAACGCTTGATTGATGATATGCTTAAGTTGCAAGTGGACCCAGGTGAAAAAATTATTAATGTATTACCTCAAGAATTTTCAGTTGATAATTCTCGTGGCATAAAAGATCCAAGAGGAATTATTGGAACTAGATTAGCAGCTAATTTTCACATTATTACTGCAAAGTTAAATGCTGTAAATGTGCTTCAACGTTGTGTTACCGATGCAGGATTGATACAATCAGGAATTACTTTAGAACCATTAGCATCTTCAGCATCAGTATTAAGTGAAGAAGAAATGGAAGCTGGTGTTGCTTTAGTTGATATTGGTGGTGGAACTACTGATGTTGCTATTTTTAAAGAAGGTATTATTCGTCATACGGGTGTGTTCGGATACGGTGGGAATATTGTAACTGAAGATATTAAAGAAGGATTAGGCGTAATGACAAAACATGCTGAAGTGCTTAAAATTACTTATGGTAATGCTATGTCACAATCAGTGGAAAGAAACATGAATGTATCTATTCGTGGAATGAAATGGAAAGAATCAACAGAGGTTTCATTATATAATCTTTCATTGATTATTCAAGCAAGAATGGAAGATATTATTGGCTCAGTAAAATCGCAATTAATCAATTCAGGATTTGATCATAAAAAATTAATTGCTGGTATAGTACTTACTGGTGGCGGCTCTCAATTGAAAAATTTAAAACAATTATTTGAAATTCAGTTAGGAATAAATACCCGAATTGGATACCCATTAGAATATATTGCCAACTCTGATTTATCAGTTTTTAAAAATCCAGCTTTTTCAACAGGAATTGGCTTGATTAGAAATGGATATGAAGATGAATTAAGAGCTAAAAATCATAATGTTTTGTATTCTGAAATTCCAGTGATTGAAGCTGCTGCTGAAAAAATTGTTGAACCAATTGCTGATGCTGAACCAATTACAATGCCAGTAGCTGAAGAGAAAATTAAAAAACGTGGTGAAGGCATTTGGAGTTCATTCTTAAAAACTACACAGAAAATTTTTGAAGGCGAAGAAGACAAAAATTTATAATCATTTAATTAATCCATTGAACACTATTCAACCTAAATAAACCAAAACTAAGTATTATGTTAGAATTCAATATGCCTAAAAATAAAAGCTCAAAAATAAAAGTAATTGGAGTTGGCGGCGGCGGCACTAATGCTGTAAACCACATGTACCGATTAGGCATTAAAGATGTTGATTTAATTGTTTCAAATACAGATAGACAATCACTAGATGCTAGCCCTGTATTGAACAAAATTCAGTTAGGTGAAAAGCTTACTGAAGGCTTAGGTGCTGGTACAAATCCTGCTCGTGGTAAGGCTGCGGCTGAAGAAAGTTTAGATCAAATTAAAGAATTGTTAAGCTACAATACCAAAATGGTTTTTGTTACTTGCGGCATGGGAGGTGGTACAGGTACTGGTGCTGCACCTGTTATTGCAATGGCTGCTAAAGAAATGGGGTTGTTAACTATTGGAATTGTAACTACACCATTTGATTATGAAGGTTCAAAAACAAGAAAACAAGCTTTAGATGGAATTGATGAATTGAAAAAGTATGTGGATGCCGTTATCGTAATTTCAAACGAAACACTTCGTGAAGAATATGGTGATATGGATATTGATAATGCTTATGGCAAAGCAGATGATGTATTAGCAATTGCAGCAAAAAGTATTGCTGATTGTATCACGGCTGTAGGTACACAAAACGTTGACTTTGAAGATGTACGTGTTGCATTAAGTAATAGCGGTGTAGCTATTATTGGTAATGGTAGTGCTGAAGGTACTGAACGTGCTCGTAGAGCTGTTGAAGATGCTTTAGAATCAAAATTATTGTATGATAAGGATATTAAGGGCGCTAAATTTATTTTGATTAATGTAACTTATGGTAAAAAGAAAATTACATTGGATGAATTAAATGATATTGCATTGTTTGTGCATGATAAAGCAGGTGCTGATACACAAATAAAGCAGGGTAGGGTATTTGATGATTCATTAGAAGATAAAATAAGTGTAACTATTATTGCAGCAGGATTTAGCAATGGCGTTAGTAAAGTAAATTTATCTGTTGAAAATTCAGTTGCATCATCTATTATTGATATACAGCCGGTTTTGAATCAACAAAATAACATCATTATTGAGCCAATTCAAAACAGTATAATGGATGTTAGCAACAATAGAATTGAATTCAGGAATGATGTTGTAAATCAGCATGAACCAATATTTTTTG
>JBDKJJ010000059.1:0-4961 GCA_039796635.1 Bacteroidota bacterium | reverse complement strand
TTGATGATGAACAAATGTAATTATTGAATATTGATAAAAGTTACAGAATCGAATTTTTTTGTTTAAAAATATCATTTGTTAATTCAATCCATTCTTCTACTGAAAGTTGTTCGGCTCGTTTATCTAATGTTTCTGAATTAATTCTTGATGTATCAGCATAAGATTTAAGTGCATTACGTAATGTTTTTCTCCGTTGACTAAAGCCAGATTTCACAGCTTGAAAAAAAGTTCTTTCATCTAAAATTGGTATTTGATTTTCAAGCCTTGTAAATCTTACAACACCGCTATTTACTTTTGGGGGTGGGTCAAAAAAATGTGGCTGCACATCAAATAAATATTCAACTTTAAAATAAGCTTGTGAAAAAATGGAAGTAACGCCATATACTTTATTGCCATGTTTCGCTGCCAATCTTTGTGCAACTTCTTTTTGAAACATGCCCACCATTTCAATAATTTGATTACGCTGTTCAATCACTCTAAAAACAATTTCAGTTGAAATATTGTAAGGGAAATTTCCAATCAATCCTACTTTCTCATTAGGGTAATATTTTTCAAAATCAACTTTCAAAATATCTTGATGAATGAATTTAATACCATTAAATTTTTGAGGAATAATTTCAGCTAATCTATCATCAATATCAACTGCAGTTAAATTAGGATGATACTTTTTATATAAAAATTGTGTTAAAATTCCTAAACCAGGGCCTACCTCAACCACTTGCTGAACATTGCTTTTCAAAGCTTCAACTATATCCATTGCAATGCCATCATCTTTTAAAAAATGTTGACCTAATGATTTTTTATGTACAAAATGTTTACTCAATTTTAATATTCTTTTTTTATTAAAGTCAGCAATTCATCAAATGTTCCACTTCGAGCAGCCAATATTTCTTTTCCGAAAATATAATTATCAGTTTTATGAAAATCTGAAACAAATCCACCTGCTTCTTTCACTAAAATAACTCCACCAGCTACATCCCATGCGTTCAAATTGAATTCAAAAAAACCATCACATCTGCCAGCGGCAACATAAGCCAAATCAAGTGCTGCCGAACCTAATCGCCTAAATGCTCGGCTTTCATTCACCAATCTACGCATGATATTTAAAAACTTTTCTAACACTTCCGTTTCATTATAAAAGAACCCTGTAATAATTAAAGAATCATGTAAAATTTTAGATTTTGAAATATCCAATTGCTTACCGTTTACAAATGCTCCACCATTTTTATAACCATAAAATTGCTCGTTTCTACTTACATCATGCACAATTCCTAAAATCACTTCATCATGGTGCAACAAGCCAACACTCACCGAATAAAAAGGTAAGCCATGTAAAAAATTTGTTGTCCCATCAAGTGGATCAATCACCCAAGTAAATTCTTTTTTTAATTGTTCAATTGAATTTTCTTCCGTGATAAAACCTGCTTCAGGTAAAGCTTTACTTAATCCTTCCACCAATATTTGTTCGGCAGTAATATCAACTTCACTTACCAAATTATGCAAAGATTTCATTTGAGGTTCAATTTCATTCAATCGTAATGACTGAATGAAAATATACTCAACCGCTTTATTTACAACTAATCTGGTTTGATGCAATAATTTTTCTAATTGTTCTGGGGTCATGTTTTCAAAAAATATTTTTTAAATGTAGCAAACAAAATAATGGCAAATGATAAAAAAACAAAAAGCCACTCCAACTGATTTCCGTATTGAACAAAAAAAGTTTTTTTATTCATCATTTTAGCATCATGATTAAATGCATCTTGCTTCCAATATTCTGTTTTCTTTATTGCATTGCCATATTCATCAATCACACCGCTTGTGCCATTATTGGCGCATTGCAACACCTCTCTCCTATTTTCAATGGCTCGAAGTTTTGCAAACTCAAAATGCTGCTTGTATCCAGGTGTATTGCCCCACCAACCATCATTGGTGATAATCAATAAAACATTAGCTTCATTTTTTACAAACCCTGAAACAAAACTTCCATAAATAGATTCATAGCAAACCATGGCAGCAATATTTTTCTCATTATACTTCAAATTAGTACGCTCATCTTGCGTTCCAATATTATCAGATGCGCCTCCCATATCAATTAGCAATGGTTTCAAGAATTTGAAAAATCCAGGATAAGGCATTCGTTCAACACCCGGAACTAATTTTGATTTATAATATTTTTGAATAGAAACAGTTGTATCCATTAAAACTGATGCATTAAATACATCATAATATTTATTAGAGTTTCCTAATGAATTTGCTGTTGGTGTTTTTGGTGAATCGTACAATTCAATTAATGAACTACCAGTAATTAATTTTGCATTTGGATATTTTTTTAAAAAATTTCTAATCTTTATAATTTGTTCATCACTATTAAAATTATTTAACCAAATAGCTGTTGATAGTGCAGTTTCGGGGAAAACTATAATTGTATTTTTTGTTGAATCAATATTATTTTCAATTAGTTTAAAAAATTTATTCAATTGAGAATCAGTTGAACCTACATTAAATTTTTCATTATAAGGATCAATGTTGGGTTGAATTAATAAAAAATTTTGTGTTGAATATTTTGTTGTTGAATCTCTTGCATTATTTACATATTCAACCATAAATGAAAAAAAAATGGGCATAGAAATTATCATCAAAGGCTTTATCCATCGAGATAATATTGAGTTCTTATGTTCAATAAATAGGGCTGAAAAAATAAAAATATTGGCAACCCAAATCCAAATGCTTCCGCCTAAATGACCAGTATATTCATACCATTGAATCCAATGTGTTTGCATAGCGAATGAATTACCAAGAGTAAGCCAAGGCCATGTAAACTCCCAAGTGAGATGAATTTTTTCAAAGGCAATCCAAAAAACAATTAGCATCAACCATTTATATTTGGATGTGAATTTTTCTTCAAAAAAATAATACAACAGTATAGGAAAACTTTGCAGCAAAGTATTCAAAATAATAGCTGCTGTAGCGCCTCCAGCTGATGCGTTCCAAACCCACCAAGTGCTTGCAATATTCCAAATAAAAAATGCTAAATAAGTATTTGCAAATCTTAACCATGCTTTATTAGTTGAATTTTTTAATTGTTCCAACGATAAAATAAGTGGTACAAGTGCTACGAACATAATCGGCGTAAGTTCACTCATCGGAAAGCCTAACCACAATAAAAATCCGCTAATGGCTGATTGAAAAAATATTTTTTTAAGATTCATACATCTATAAATATTATGAAAATGCTAAGCTATAACAATAACTTATTCTGTAATAGCAAAAAAGATATCTTTACACCATTAGAATAAATAATTTAATTTGAAAAAGAGTAAAAAAGATAACAACAAGAAACCAATTTCAGCAGCAAGAAAAAAAGCTGAACCAAAACATAGCAACGCCAAAATGCTTGTATTTGAAGGTGTTTTAGACATGAACAAACATGGTTATGGTTTTGTGATTATTGAATCAAGACCAGGAAACGATATCGTTGTTAGAAACAATCATTTGAATACTGCTATCAACAAGGATACAGTGTTGGTTCAAATAACTAATGAATCAAAAAGTAAAACCGAAGGCAGAATTATTAAAGTTGTAAAACGTGCTAACGAATATTTTACAGGTGTAGCTCATGTAAAAAAAGATTTTGCATTTGTATTGCCTGATAAAAAATATGGAATGACCAACGATATTTTTATTCCTGCCAAAGGATTAAAAAATGTAAAGGATGAAAACAGAGTAATTGTAAAAATTACTGACTGGGAAGGTGGTAAAAATCCAATTGGAAAGATTGAAGAAATATTAAGTGGCTCATCGGTTAAAGAAATTATGTGGAAGACTATACTGCTTGACCATGGCTTTCCGCTTGATTTTCCGAAGGAAGTAGTTAGAGAATGTGAAAATATTTCAACCGAAATTACAAATGATGAAATTGCAAAAAGAAGAGATTTCAGAAACATAACCACTTTCACCATTGACCCTGAAACAGCAAAAGATTTTGATGATGCATTATCATTTTTAAAGTTAGAAAATGGTAATTTTGAAATAGGTGTTCATATAGCCGATGTAAGCCATTATGTGAAACCTGAAACTGAATTAGATAAATTTGCTTATGAAAAATCTACCAGTGTTTATTTGGTAGATGGCACATTACCCATGTTGCCCGAAAAATTATCAAATGAGCTTTGTTCCTTAAAACCAAATGAAGATAAACTATGCTTCAGCGCTGTATTTGAAATGGATGAACAAGGAATGATTCACCATGAATGGTTTGGTAAAACTGTGATTCATTCGGATAAAAGATTTACTTATGAAGAAGCTCAAGAAATAATTGAAAAAAAAGATGGATTATTTTCTGATGAATTATTGATGCTGAATAAAATAGCACATGTAATTCGTAAAAAAAGATTTAAAGAAGGCTCTATTAATTTTGATACGGTTGAACCTAAATTTCAATTAGATGCGGAAGGACATCCTATTGGAATCATCATTAAAGAAAGAAAAGATGCTCATCTTTTAATTGAAGATTATATGCTACTTGCTAATAAACATGTAGCAAAATTGATGAACAAAGAAACCACTAAAGGCAAACCTGTTGATTTTCCATATCGAATTCATGATTTGCCTGATTTAGAAAAATTAAAATCATTTAATGATTTTGCCAAACAATTTGGAAGAAGAATAAATATCACTACGCCTAAAAAAATTGCAGAATCATTCAATACCATGATGGAGGAATTAAAAGGCAAACCTGAAGAAAGTATTCTTACTTCATTGGCTATTAGATGCATGGCAAAAGCTATTTATTCAACCCAAAATATTGGGCATTATGGATTGGGGTTTGTTGATTATGGTCATTTCACATCACCCATTCGTCGTTACCCTGATGTTTTGGTACATCGTATTTTATTTGAAAAATTAACTCAATCTAATTATATCTATCAAGATAGATTAGAGGAGTTATGTAAACATTG
>JBDKJJ010000058.1:0-3104 GCA_039796635.1 Bacteroidota bacterium | reverse complement strand
AGATTATTATAAAACCATTTTTGAAAATAAATTTGAAGTCGGACAGTTTATGCCATTAGGCGAAACTCCGAGCGGCTATGGCGAAATGTGCAATGTCAACTTATTTGGCAACCCCTATTTTACCATGACAACTTCTAAAGTTGGAACTACTTTACAAATGAAGTCAAAGAATCGTAGTGTGGTTGGTGCATGGATTAATTCGGATTACGATGGCAAGTACTTCCAAAAAATTTAAGGGAATTAACGAGCAAACCTAATTCATGGCAAGTAATGATGAAGCAAACAGAAATTATTATAACTGAATATTAATTACTCATGAATCTATTTCATTTTTTAATATTTAATTAACAATATCTTTAAGGCTTTGAAAAAAAATGAAATCCATCGAATCAAGTCTTTTGATAAAATCAGCAGTTTTATTATACATTTTGAAAACATGGCAAATTTTATAGAATAACTCAATTATCTATTACAATGGTAATGTGGGAATAAATTTGAGCTTATCGAATAAAACACAAACGATATTGAAATTTTTTGATTGTACTCTGAATAAAGATAATTTCGAATTTCCTTCATTCGATTATTAAGTATAATAATTATCTACCTTGCTTTTAAAATGCTCATAAATCATTACCATTGCTAAAGTGTCAAGCTCACAATATTTTAGTAATGAGCGCCTAATACCACTCTTTTTACTTGCTTCAATATCGCTAAATTGTAATTGAGCATAAATCATCATGGCCAGCCCCCCATTATTAATGGTATCTTCTTCATTGTCATTTGAAATAAAATAGTCAAACTCGTTTACATCAATATTTTCAGAAATTGATTCTAACGATTTGTAAGGATCAATTATACGTAGATTAGTATCTAATTTCAACCAAGTTTTGTCAGTAAAATTCAAACTAACAAAATCTTCAGTTCCATAAATTGGCTTTGAATATTTCTGTATTAAAAAATCGCTACAATTCATCATAGCAGGTAAAACTGCTTTAATTGAATTAGAACCTTTCATGTCAGGATGCCAATAAAATCGCTTTACTACATCCCATAAATCAATCATATTTCTAACGCCCTCTATTTTCACATCACCTGAAACTTTATAATAAGTAATTAACTCAATAAAATCAATTAGTTCTTTTTTGTCAGCTTCAGTTGATAATTCCAATTGAGCTTTTATTTCATTCAATACAGAATTTTCATGTGTTGAATATCTAAAGATAGTTCCATCGTTTTTCTGCAATGCATTTCGTAATGCCCTTACGAATTCATAATTAGGAAATTCACCTACTTGATCATTCAGCCACTGGGTACTATGCTGAACAATCCCATTTTTGTCAATAATATGATGCGAAAACTGAAAAGCAATTTGCTGATAAGGTGATGAACCTGCAAAAAATGGTATTGCAACCCGAGTAGTTTCAAAATCAATCATATTCAATGGATATTTCCAAGTATTCATTTCTTGAGCTAATCCTTTGAGCATAATAAATTCTTCAGTTTTTTTTGAAAGTGCGCCCTCAATCTGAATCCATTTTCGTTGAGCTTGGGTTAAACCACAATCTTCAATCAAATCAAAATTTTCTTGCCTTGCTATGTCAGTTTGCTTAATCGTATTAAAAAACAATTTACCTGCCTTGATTAATTCTCCTTTAACTTTCGTATTCCCACCACCCCAAAGTTCAAATGTCATAGGTTGAGAAAGAAGTTGATCGGAATAACCAGCCTTTACAAAACAATTTTCAAAGCCACTTTTCAATCCTGCCGCAGCAGTTTTTTCTGAATTTCTGAATTCGCATTTTGAGCATTCCGGTTTTAAATTGTTCTCAGTTGGAAAACGATCAGCTTCGTACTGACTGGCATAAAGTTTTATGCGTTCTTCAAAGCCAAGCCCATCATCCATATAGCCATCATCGCTTTTGTGAATCATACTCACTATATCATCTACATTAATTTCAATTAAAATTTTATTTTGAGGCTGAAGTTCGTCATTTGTCAGGTTTCGAGTTTTTCGGATTTCAAATCTGCCTCCATTTGTTTTAACAATTTTGTAAACTTGATGCAATCCATCAGTACAAGTGGTGGCATTTTTATCCACTAAAAGCAATGATGATTTGATTTGATATTTGGGAAAAGCTTTTTGAAGAACATACTTTTGAAAAGCGACATCATATAAATATGGAGCCCATTGGGTATTTAAATTCCCTTTTTTGCCTATAAATGGATTGTCATCAAATTTATCAACTGCAATTGATTTTGCTTTTACTTCAATTAAATGTAGTTGATTGCCGTTTTTTATCAACAAATCAGCTCTTATAAATAAGTTTTCAAAACGGATAGCGGCTTCAGCAATTGAAATATTTTCATTTTCAGTTAAAAGTTGAGTGGTTTTAGCTACTGAATTAAAATAATCCTTATCTGTAATTTCATGCTCAGGCTTAATGTGATAATAATCTTTGGCTAATTCACCCACTTGGTACCCCCCTTCAGCAAGCATTTTTAAAAATTCGTCATAGTCGTTTAGGTTAGCATACTCTTTTTTACCTGTATAAAACAACTTTGCTTCGCAGCTTATACCTAATTTAAATCGTGATTTAGTGAGTAAACGCTCTTTTTGCATCATATCTAAAAATTTTTCACAAAAAACGAAAAAAAGTTGTTAAAAAATTATAAAGTTACATTATCTTTTTCTACCTTTGTATCGCCTTCGAAATATACCAATAATCAACTAATTTTAACGAAAAAAATGGTTAGCCGCAATTGTGGCTAAAGCTATGCCTATGTTCCCAAAACTCTATGAAATAATATTGCAGATGGATGAATTTGTGGTAGAAGAAATGAAAACTGAAATCCTTAAAAAAGGAATTTTTTCCGATTTTGAGTTGTATAAGTTGATTTATCTATCTTGGCTAATTGCGCATAATAAAATTATTGTACCCAAGCCTTACAATGATATCTGGATAGATGTTGAATATTACTTCGAAATAGAAGATTTATATTTTTTAGGGGAAGATTTTAACTTTGAGCTAATACGAAAAAAGTTAGACCTTGATAAAATTGCATTAATGGTAGCTTAAATTATTCATTAACCTATATCAATTGAT
>JBDKJJ010000057.1:0-6403 GCA_039796635.1 Bacteroidota bacterium | reverse complement strand
TCCAATTCCAGACAATGTGTTACCTGAAGTTATTACATTTCCATGTAGTGTGTCAAAGAAAAAGTATGGTATACCATTTAAACTTATTTTAGGTTTATTCCCTCCAGCAAAATAATTACTATTCCCAAGTGCACTAATTATTATGAAAGATTTTCCATTAGGAACAACCAATGGATTGGTAACAATATTTTGGAATATCCAATCAACAGATTTATTGACAGTGAATGCAATAATAGTGTCAGTATAATTTTGCCACGAACGCTTTAATGTTCTAATCACCGTACCTTCCTTAAAGCATAAATATTTAATTCCATCCGATGGATTTGCGATAGTGTCACCTGATCCTAATATTAATGTATTTGCAAATGGTGTAACATATAAAATTTTTCCCACCGGTACTGTATAATTATTTACATCAATAATTACAGAATTGGCATTTAACAATCCATCAGGAACTTGAATTGATTTAAAATCATTTTTTGAACTATTTGCATACAAGGCATAAGGCACACTCATAAATTGTGTAATACCCATTAACACATAATTACTTCCATCTAAAACATCAATTTCTGATTTTAACCATTTATAATGTTTTCCCCAATTAATATTTGAGAATGTACCAACTACAGCCGTTCCATTTCCTATAACAACGGAAAATAAACCAACAGCATCTGTTGTAGTGTGATGTGTTTCAGTATAAATAATACTACCTGAAGCTGCACTGTCAATTATGCTAAGTCTTAAACTTACATTCTGACTAGCAATAGGATTTGATGCAGTCATAGCAACAGCTTGATAATTGATGCCTTGTGGTGCTTGTGCAAATAAAAATTGCGATGAAGCTAAAGCCAAGAGAAAGAAGAGTATTTTTTTCATTGTTTAATTATTTTTGAAATAGAAATAATATGATTTTGATTGTCGTAAAACTTAATGATAAAAACACCTTGAGTCAGATTACTAATATCTAAAGTGTTATTACTATTTATTTGACTGATAACTTTTTGACCTACTAAATTTTCAACTTCAATCATATTAATAACATTATTGTCATTATTAAAATTTACAATTGAGTTTGAAGGATTTGGATAAACAATTATAGATGATGGATTTGAAGAATAAGTTGTACTTCTAGAAGAATTAATTATCTCAAATGAACCTGGCAATAATCCTTGTGAAAGCATTGTATTTGTATTTCCTTTTTTGGTTACAATAGGTTCACCAATATTTGTTCGAAGTGTAATGCCATTATTTGTTGTAGTATTTCCGCAACTATTAAATACGTATCGTTCAATGATTTGCGCTTTTATTCCCACTGAAAATAGTAGCAATAAAATAAGTATGTATAATTGCTTCATAGTTTTAATTTTAACAAACTTATACAGAAATTTAATGAAAAGCAAATATTACGAAAGCGAAAAGTTTGCAAAAGTAATGTCATTTATAAATGCACAAGGGCAACGCTGCACCCTAAAACAAACCGACAAGAATTTAATTTTGATGGTGAAACAAATTCCAAGTTTGAATAAAGGAATGGAGTTTTTAAAACAATGTGATAATTAATTAATCTGCTAATTGTTCTGCCGAATTTATTATTCGGCATTTTTATTTGACGATTTTAAATCGTCAGAAATATTAGTTGAGTTGTAAACTCGGCACAACATCAAAATCGATTTAATGATTTTAAATATTTTTCGGCGGTAATGAGTATAACTCAACAATAAATCAAACTTATGCTTTTGTATTAATAATATTTCGGATTACTACACTGGCACAGCATAATCCAAACACAGCTGGCATGTAGGATATAGTACCAATGAATGAGCGTTTTTTGCTTCCTTTTGGGTTTATCTGCATTTCATCATTCCTTACCAATTCATCTGAAAATACTGCATCAAAGCCTTTTCTGATTCCTAATTTGTGTAAATATTTTCGTACATCAAATGCCAATGGGCAAGTATGTGTTTGCTCTATGGGTACTATTCTAACTCGTGTAGGGTCGAGCTTTCTGCCAGCCCCCATTGAACTGATTAATGGAATTTTTCTATCCAAGCAACCTTTTATAAAATATACTTTGCTGCTTAATGTATCAATACAATCAATAGCATAATCATATTTAGTAGCATCTAGTATTTGTTCGGTAATCTGGTCTTTTAAATAAGCTTCAATCACATTTAATTTTACATCAGGATTTATATCCAAAATACGCTGTGCTAAAATTTCTGTTTTCGATTTGCCTTCAGTACTTCTTAATGCCACCAACTGCCTATTGCAATTACTTAATTCTACCACATCGGCATCAACTATGGTAATTTCACCAACACCAGCCCGAGCAATTGCTTCAGCGCAATTACCTCCTACTCCTCCAAGCCCTGCAATCAAAACGTGGGCGTTCATTAATTTTTTTATTTTAGTAGCTCCAATCAACAACTCTGTTCTACTCATCCAACTCGGCACTTCTGATATTTCTTCCATTATTATTTTTTTGTTTTTAAATCTTCAACAATCCAATTTGCAGTTTTTTCAGATGCTTTACTTTCAGCTAATATCGAATTCAATTTTTTATAATCGTTCATCATATTACTTCTGCAATCATCATCATTTAATAGTTTATGGCACTCAACAGTTAAGTTTTCAATAGTTAAATCATTCTGAATAAGTTCCTTTACAACCAATCTATCCATGATTAAATTGACCAATGAAATGTATTTTATCTTCACCAATCGTTTACCAATTTGATAACTAAGCCAACTTCCTTTATAACATACTACCTGCGGCACTTGCCATAATGCAGTTTCTAAAGTTGCTGTACCGCTTGTTACCAAAGCAGCATCAGCAGTTTGTAATAACTCGTAGGTTTTGTTTTCTACAAACGAAATATTATTACAATTTATATTTTTTATAGCTTCGCTGTACCACTCTTGATTAGCAGAAATCGCTTTGGCAATTACAAACTTCACATTAGGGAATTTTTCAGCCACAGCAGCCATGATAGGCAATTTAACCAATATTTCTTGTTTTCTACTGCCCGGTAAAAGCGCTACAATTTTGGTAATTTTATTTTCTACAGCTTTATTCTTTTCATTAATATCAATTACTTCCATTAATGGATGCCCCACATATTCTACATCATAATTCCATTTTTCATAAAATGCTTTTTCGAATGGTAGTATTACAAACATTTTATCGATAAACTGCTTTATCTGTTTTACTCTGCTACTTTTCCAAGCCCATACCTGAGGCGAAATATAAAAGTAGGTTTTAAACTTATGAAGATGAGTAAACTCAGCAATTTTCAAATTAAAGCCCGGATAATCAATTAATATAACTGCATCGGGTTGCCAAGCTAAAATATCTGCTTTGCAAAGCTTCATTTTTTTTAGGATATAAAACAGATTTTTAAACACTTCCCAAAAACCCATAAATGCCATGTGTTTGTAATGTGTAACCATAAAGCCGCCAACAGCTTGCATTTTATCGCCACCCCAAAATCTGAATTCAGCATTAGCATCTGCTTTGCGTATAGCTTTCATCAAATTGCTGCCATGCAAATCGCCACTTGCCTCACCGCTTATGATATAATATTTCAAAAAAATAATTTTGTGCAAAATTAAAAATATCCATCATAAGTTAATTTGAAGTGATTATTATCTTTTATGGAATAAGATAAAATCTGAAATTTGATTTGTATATACAACAAATAATAGTACCTTTGCCGCTCAAAATTTTTAAAAATTAAATTAATAAACCATGCTCAAACAGTACGAAACAGTCGTAATCTTATCCCCTCTTCTTAGTGAAGATGAGCTTAAAAGTACCATTAATGGGTACACCAAGTGGTTAAAGAAGAAAAAAGCCGAATTGGTTCATCAAGAAAACTGGGGATTAAAACAACTTGCTTATCCTATTGACAACAAACATTCAGGATACTATTTAGTATTAGAATACAAAGCTGACAATACGATAGTTAGTGAATTGGAAGTTGAATTAGTACGCGACAATGATCGTGTATTACGCTTCTTAACAGTTTTATTGGACAAATATGCACTCCAATATAATGAAAACAAACGTGCAGGCTTAGTAGGAAAAAACAGAAAACCTTCAACTAAAAAAGCTGATGCTCCTACTGCATCTGCTGAATAATTTTTAAAACAAATAATATCATGGCTGCTCAAAAACAAGATATAAAATTTTTAACCAATCCGAACATTGGTAAAAACCGTAAAAAATATTGCCGTTTCAAAAAAATGGGGATTAGATATGTAGATTATAAAGATCCTTCTTTCTTATTGAAATTTGTTAACGAACAAGGTAAAATTTTACCTCGTCGTATCACAGGTAACTCATTAAAATTTCAACGCAAAGTATCACAAGCCGTTAAACGTGCTCGTCATCTATCTTTGTTGCCTTATTTAACAGATGGTTTAAAATAAACTTAACCATTTAACTTTTAACTTAATAATTCAATCTAAAAATGGAAGTTATATTAACTCAGGATGTAGATAAATTAGGCGCTTACAATGAAGTTGTAAAGGTTCGCCCAGGTTATGCTCGTAATTTTTTAATCCCACGTGGATTAGCATTAGTTGCGAACGACGCCAACAAATCAATCATTGCTCAAAAAGTAAAGCAATATCAAGCTAAACAAGCTAAGGTAATGGCTGAATTACAAGCAATAGCAGAACAATTAAACAATGCAATTATAACTGTTGGTGCTAAAACTGGCACAAGCGGTAAAATTTTTGGTGCTGTTACTACTTTACAAATTGCTGATGCAATTAAAAAACAAAAAGGTTTTGAAGTTGATCGCAAAAAAGTAACAATTGCTGACGAAATTAAAATGTTAGGTACCTATGTAGCTACAATTCAATTACACAAAGAAATTTCAGTTTCTGTAAATGTTGAAGTAGTTGCTGAATAATTAACATTTCACTTATTAAAAAAAGGAAGCTAAAATTAGCTGTCATGGTCGGAAGATTTTTTCTTTCGACCATTTCTATTTAAAGGAACATCTAAGTTTTGACACAAAATAATCCTATGTATTGATTGATATTGGTTTTTGACCAACGATTTTAATTCCGATTACGTTTTCAATATAGTCCATCCCGAAGAAATCGAGACGTTTTACTCATTTGTACTATTTTCAAACTGTATCGGCATTTATCACTTCACAACTCTAAAATAGTTTGGACTATTTTGTTGTTAGAATTGGAATAAATTATCTGCACAAGGTATTGCTTCAGCTTTCAGACTAAGATGGGCTATAGCCTTAATTGTTCTACATTGCGGAGGAAATCCTAATCTTTTCTCCGACACAAAAAAAGGTCGGAATTTCTTCCGACCATGACTGGATTTAATCAACCCTTTTTTATTATTCCTCAATTAAAATTTCATCTAAAAACAGCCAAGCAGGTTCGCCTTTGCTCCAATGCCAATCAGGCAATTTGCCGTAATTTTTTGCCGTTACCCGGTAATAACGATAAGGCTTTGCAATTGCTTGAGTTTGTACTTCATCACTAATCACTTGCCCAGTTGGTTTGTAAAAATGAACTACAAAATCTTGTGCAATAGCATGGTCTATAGTATCACTCACATTAGTTTGAACTGTTTGTATTGGTTCAAATGTTTTTCCATCACGACTGCCTTCAAAAATAATTTCCTTAGGCATCATCACCCAAGCGCCTTGGTCTTGCAAACAACCCAAACCTATTAACTTTAATTTCTTTTCGCTGCCTACATCTACCACTGCAATCATATCTTTTCCGGCATAACCTTGCCAGCCACCAATACGCCAATTGGCCGAGCCACGTTCTAAATCTATTAATGCATTATCGCCACCGGCTGTGTAAAGGTTGTTGTATTGGCTGAATAGTTTCAAATGTAAGTTTTTATCTACCTTAATAAATTGAGCAGAGCAGTGTTTCATCTCTACCTGTTGCCATAGTTGATAGTCTGTCTTAAAAGTTTGACAGTTAATAGTGCATGATTCATTTATAGTAAAAACGAACAAGGAATCTTTTAGCATATTTTTGTTTTCTGCTCTCAGCGTTCTTTTGTTTCCAACATTTACCACTACTGATTGATAAGGAGGAATGATTATAGTAACTTTTTGAGAGTCTGTAAATACTTTGTTTTTAGCCTGAATTAAAGGGATTTTTAAAAAAGGATAACTATTGGGACTTTCAAAGTGAAGCACATCATACCCTTGTGCTTTAGGCTGTAGTGCCATGTTAAAAGTGTTGCTTTTAAGTAAACTATCGAATTCCACAACTGGAATACTTAATCTGTTTTTATCTGTTGAATTTATAGTTACTTGTTTTTCATTAAGATGAATAATACTGTTTTTAAAAACAGGTTTGGTTACAAACAACTTATTATCGCCCGGGCAAAACTGATATAAACCCAA
>JBDKJJ010000056.1:0-3109 GCA_039796635.1 Bacteroidota bacterium | reverse complement strand
CTAACTACCTTTATCACAACAATAAAAACGGAACTTTCACCCAAGTTCTTTCTGGAAATATTGTTAGCGATAAAGGTATCAGCACTTCAGCTACTTTTGCTGATATTGATAATGATGGACTTACAGATGCTTTGATAGTTAATGATACACGAACTTCAAATTTCTTTTATAAGAATATAAATAAAGTATTTAAAAAAGATAATACAAAGCCATTTGCAACAACTAACGCAATTTCTTACTATCATAATGCTTCATGGGTTGATTTTGATAGAGACGGAAAATTAGATTTATTTCTGTGTAATTATTTTGATACAAAATTCAATGAATTATATCATAATGAAGGAAATGGAAATTTTTCAAAAGTTGGTGCTGGTGATATCACATTAGATAAAAGTGATGCTGTAGGCGCAACTTGGGCTGATTATGATAATGATGGCTATCAAGATTTATTTATTCCTAGTAATAATCCGTTACGCAAAAATGCTTTGTATCATAATGATGGTAACAATCATTTTACAAAAATAACAACTGGAATTATTGTAAATGAAGGTGGCTATTCCGTTGCAAGTTGTTGGGGCGATTACAATAATGATGGTTTACTTGATTTATTTGTAAGCAATACAACAGGAATCAGCAATTATTTATATAAAAATTTAGGTAATGGAAATTTTCAAAAAATTACAACAGGTGTGATGGCAAATAGCATAAGTGCATCACATGGTTGTAGTTTTGCTGATATTGATAATGATGGTGATTTAGATATTTATGTGACAGCTGATGCTGGTGTAAATTTTTTATATATCAATAATGGTAACGGAACTTTTTCATCTAACAAAACTGAAAAAATTGTAACTTTAACAGGCAAATCATTTGGTCATTCTTGGAGCGATTATGATAAAGATGGATTTTTGGATTTGTTTGTAACAACACATAGCAATCAACGTGATTATTTATTTCACAACAATGCAATTAATAGTAATAAATGGATTGAAATAAAATTAATTGGCACTACTTCAAATAAATCAGCAATAGGAGCAAAGGTAAAAGTTAAAGCAAATGGAAAATGGCAAATAAGAGAAGTTAATTGCCAATCAGGTTTAGGTGGGCAAAATTCATTATCACAACATTTTGGCTTAAAAGATGCTAATAAAATTGATAGTATTCAAATTTTATGGCCAAGTGGTTATGTACAAATTTTAACTAACCAAGCTTGTAATAAATTTATAAATATCACTGAAGATAAAGGTGTATTGCTAAAAGGAAAAGCTTATTATGATGCAAACAATAACTGCAAGCAAGATGCTAATGAAGCTGCCATCCCAAATCAAACTCTTACTATCACACCAGGAAATATTAAAGTAGTTACAAATGATGCAGGTATTTACAGCGTTTATTTATCAAAAGGCAAAAAAACAATTTCATTCAATAGCAATTCAACTTGGGCTGCAAGCTGCGTAAGTAGTGTTTCATTCAATATTTCATCGCTTTCAACTTCAACAAACGATATCAATTTTGCATTAAGAGCAAATTGCAATAAACCAGATTTATCAATTGAAGGTGGTACAACGGCTTTAAAACGAGGATTCAAAAATATTTACAAATTAAAAATCTACAATAATGGCGGTGCTAATTCAAGTAATTATTCTGTAAAATTTACAGTTCCTACAAATCAATTATCTGTAATATCAACTACTCCTAATTATACTTCAACTTACACTACCGGCAATACAAAAACTTATGTATGGAATATTTCATCAGGTATTGCAATAGGTGGTAATTATGAAATTAATGTTATTGATTCAGTAAGCAGAGAATCACATTTGAATGATTCAGTGATAACAACTTCAGAAGTTGTGTATGAAGCTGAATGTAATAAATCAAACAATATCTATAATGACAGAAATTATATTGTAGGAAGCTATGACCCAAATATGATGGTAGTATCACCAGTAGGAGAAGGTACAGAAGGATTTATAAAAGGCACTGAAATTTTAACTTATAAAATCTTGTTTCAAAATTTCGGAAATGATTCAGCTTCGTTCGTAACAATCACTGATACATTGCCTGAAAGTATTGATTTATCAACTTTTCAATTCAAATCAAGTAGTCATAAATGTACTTATACATTAGGTGATGATAGAGTTTTACAAATAAAATTTGATAGTATAAATTTACCTTATGCTTCAATAAACGAGGCGGCAAGCAATGGATACTTTAGTTTTTTTGCTACACCAATTATCGGTTTAGTAGGTGGTGCTTCAATTATCAATCAATCAAGTATTGTGTTTGATTACAATGATGCAATAGCTACCAATCAAGTAAAAAACACGATTTACAATTACCAAGCAAATGAAGAAAAAAATGAAGTATTTATGTTTCCGAATCCTTCAACTGAATATACAAACTTAGTTTTGCCCAATGGTACATTTGAAAATGCAACAAAAGCAAACATCATGATTTATAATATTTCAGGTTCATTAATCAATCAATTAACATGGGAAAATTTAACTGAAAATCACTATCAATTATCAACACAAAATTTTGAAAACGGAATGTATTATATTGTTATAAATGCTGATAACAAAAAAACATTCACTAATAAATTACAAGTATGGCATCCTTAATTGCCACTGAAAAATACACATAAACACAACTCATAAATTTTACCTAAAATTTATGCAAACACTACAAAAAAACCGAAGCAAATTTTGCTTCGGTTTTTTTGTTTCTAAATATTCATCCATCTAAATTGATTTTAATAATTTAGCAGGAACTCCGCCGATAACACTTCGTGATGGAAACGATTTATTAACTACACTACCAGCTGCAATCACACAACCATCGCCAATTTCAACGCCATCTAAAAAAGTAACTTTACTTCCAATCCAACAATTTTTTCCAATCTTAATTCCTTTCCGAGTAGTGCCTTGCAATCGAATTAATTCATCAGGATTTTCAAAATTATGATTTTCAGGATGACAACTTAAATACTGACCAATAATACAATCATCTCCAATTTCTAATCCAGCAGCACCGCCTAAATATGCAAATTCGCCCATACCCACATTGTTACCAATCTTAATAAATTTTCCTAAATCATTAAAAGTAG
>JBDKJJ010000055.1:0-2746 GCA_039796635.1 Bacteroidota bacterium | reverse complement strand
TTGGTGTAAACGTTGTATCGATGCACATATCAAATGAATCATTATCTACACCGCAAATATTTGAAGTAGATAACTTAACATTATATTTACCTGAATATGGAAAAAGGTATATAGGATTTTGACTAAACACTGTATCCCTGTAACTTGAATTATATTTTCGTATGGTCCATTTATAACTAATTACAGGACATCCATTACCTAAACCTAGTAATATATTAAAACCTAAATTAACAGGAATATTTACACATCCTGAATTCATTAATAAAGGAGAAATAATTGTTACTGGCTTAGAAAAAATTCTTGTACCAGTATAAATAACTTGAGCACTATCGCAATCGTTAATTGCCCATATTTCAACTGGAAAATTCCCTGGAGAAGATGAGCCAGTGCAAGATGTAGTTGTATAAGTATGACAAATTGAATCCACCAAATAAGGGTCATTATAATTCCAGATTACATCAGGTGTTCCATCACTAAAATGCCATCTATATTTAGTGCCAGGCAAATTGGTTTGATAATTTATTAAGTGATAACAAAATGTTTTTGTTAAGCATCCAACTGTATTTCCTGAAGCACTAATACCCACTTTCGGAACTCCTAAATTTTTAAAAATAAAAGTATCCGTATTTGAACAACCATTAGTTCCGAAAGCTGTTGCTACAATTTGATAAATTCCGTTACTGTTATAAAAATGTCGGAAAACAGAAGTTGAAGTAGGGTTATTATAAGTTTGTAATGAAGAACCATCACCCCAATTAATTGTGAAATTGGTTAAGCATAATGATGTAGGCGTTGAATTATTTAAAGTAAGCAAATAATTAAATCCACCTGAAACTGATGAGCAGTTTTTGAATGGTGATACCACATTTGAATCAGTTAAAATTGGTTGGTTAGGTATTCCAATTTGATTTACAATTTGAGTACTTGATGATGTACAGTTTTTTGAATCGGTAACTATCAATGTTGCATTAGTTGAAACAGATGAGCATCCAACTATGAATGACGCTAAACTAGGGTTAGGCAATGAACTACTTGCTGAACCAAAGCTCCAATTGTATTGGTAGGGTGGTGTGCCACCACTTATATTTGGGCTAAATAAAATTGGAACTGATGAACATGTTGAAGTTGAAAATGAAAATGTAGCAGTTGGTTTTTGATTTACTACAACCACAATATTACTTGTATCAAATAATCCGTTAAAGCATGAAGCAATAACTTGGTATGTGGTTGTGATAGTTGGTGTAGCAACAGGATTTGGAATTGAAGTGTTACTTAAACTCGTAGCTGGCGACCATGAATAATTTGCAGCTGTACCAAATGCAAATAAATTTATGGAACTACCCGAACAAATAGTAGCAGGATTGGGATTAACATTTACGGCAACATTACAAGTTTGAGCAGCAGCAAACTTGACCAACAAAAAAGAAAATAAAATTATTAACCAATGTTTCATAGCAGTAATTCATTGTTCTTAGGTAGCAAACAAAAATTATTTATTAAAAACTTTTTTAAATATATGATTATTTTTCATTGACTTTACTAAAATATTTAATTTTAATCAACCAAATTTTCATAGTATGAAAAAATATTTACTACTCATTTTGCTTTCAACATTTATTATGTTTGCTAAAGCACAATATCACCCAATGTTGAGTGATTCAACAAAATGGAATATTTATCATGAAATTGTTGATGGTGGGTTTACTATAAATTATAGTATTAAATCAGATACAATTATCAATACTATTAGTTACAAAAAATTGTTTTCAAACGCACCTGGTTATAATAACATAATCGGGCAGAATGGATTTGGATATATTTTAGCAAGAGAAGATTCAATGAATAAAAAAATCCTTCTACGATTTTATGACACCACAATCAAAGAAATGCCAATCTATGATTTTTCATTACAATACAAAGGCGATTCAATTTTTCTTCCGTTCATTAAATATAGTACTGTAGAATATAAAAAATATTTTCTTGATTCAATTTATCAATACAATTCAAAAGTTGGACAAAGGAAAGTGCTGTTATTAAAAAAATCTTATAAAGAACTATATTACCCAGAAGCTTTAACTTGGGTTGAAGGAATAGGTAATGTCAGCACTTCAAATTATAAATGGGATAAAAGTCCTTTCTATTTTCTTTATTATACTTCTGATTGGAATATGGTAACAATTTGTAATCATAAAAATGAAATTCATCAATATCAAAATTTAATATCAGCTAAAGTGTTAGCCACTGATTCTTGTTATGCTGTGCCATGGGCAGGAATTGAAGATGTAAAAATCCAATCTCACGTTTCTATTTTCCCAAACCCAACTTCATCATCATTCAACATCAAAAAAATAACGAATGGAATTTTGCAATTTAATTTGTATAATTTAATTGGGCAAAAGTTGATTCATATTGACTTGAAAAATGAGTCAACTTTAATTAACACCCACCAATTACCTCCAAATGTTTATTTGTTCAGTATTACAAATATTGATAATAGAATCATACAATCAGGAAAAATTATAATTGAATAAAAAACAATTTACTGTTTTATCAATTTACTTTCTGAAATTCCTTTTTCAGAAATAATTTTTACAAAATAAATTCCTTGATTCAATATTGACGCATGATGACTTTTTGAAGAACAATTATTTCACCATCACACCCACTTCCGAACCCTTAATGCTTTCAACACCATTCTTATCAACTGCAATGATATAGTAACCATATTCATTACCATTTATTACGC
>JBDKJJ010000054.1:0-4214 GCA_039796635.1 Bacteroidota bacterium | reverse complement strand
GCAGCCATACCAAAAACATTCACTTCCATTTGTTTTCTGGCTTCATCAATAGAAACATCTTCAATAGAACCATACAGTCCAAATCCTGCATTGTTCCATAGCACATCAATTTTACCTTCTTTTTGAATGATGGTGTCCACCACATTTTGAATGTCGCTTTCTTTGGTAACATCCATCTGAATAGGATGTCCACCCAAAGTTTTAAGGTCTTGCATTTGGTCAATGCGTCTTGCAACAGTGTAAACGGCATGACCTTGTTGAATGAGTGCTTTTGCAGTTTCTTTACCCATTCCTGAACTTGCACCTGTGATTAAAATTACTTTTTTGCTCATTTTTTTAATGATTTAAAATTATAATGCAAATGTCAGTCTAATGAGCAGTTGTCAGTTAATACAAATTCAAGGTTGTTGTATACTTTTTACGGATTGTGTTTTGAATTGACGCTTAACATCAGCCAATAAAAAAATGTTGTTATACCGATTACGTTTTCAATATAGTCCATCCCGAAAAAATCGGAACGTTTCACTCATTTGTACTATTTTCAAACTGTATCGGCATTTACCACTTCACATCTACGAAATAGTTTTGACTATTTTGTTGTTGGAATTGGTATAATTTGAATTCAAAAGCAACAAAATAAGTGAATGAAAAATAATTAAGCAGGAATGCCTTGAAATGCAATAATATCAATTATTTCGGTAATATTGTTGACTAAGTAATTGCATGCAATTTATACATGGAATTACAGCCACCAAGTGTAATAAAGGCGTTAGATGATTGCATTTAAAAAAAAATCAGTACGAATTATTAACGCCTTTGTTGAGAAATTAGATTTACAACAATTGCAATTTCAAGTGGCTGTTTTCAATATAAATTGTAGGTCCGTATATGAATCAAAAACTATTTTTACCTCATCATCCGTTAACCCAACTACATTTGTTTCAATTAAACACTTAACAGTTTAATCAATTCGCTTACTTCGGCTAAGCGTTGTTTGTTTACTGTATAATGAATAAATTTTCCTTCGCGTTCAGTTACTACAATATTTGCTTTGCGTAAAATTGCTAAATGTTGTGAAGCAACTGATTGTTCAATTTTTAATTTAGCATACACTTCAGTTACATGAATTTTTTTGTTATCTTCAATTAGTTTTAAAATTGTTTGTCGTAGTTTATGATTTAATGCTCTTAATACTTCTGAAGCCTTTTTCAACTCTACTGCATCAATTTTAATTACTTCCTTTGTGTTTCCTCCCTTTGTAAAAATCAAGTCTGCCACTTTTGCTGCTTTCTTTTCCATTGTAAAAAATGTGTGTTTTATTATTAAAAAATAAGAAATAAGAGTGCAAAAATACTTCATGTATTTTTCTAACAAATAATATATAAAAATCTTATTGTGTTAACGATGTTTAAAGAAGCTTAAAGTTAAATAACCTCGGCAAACTGCTTTAAATAAACTGGCTCTGAATATGCTAAGTCGGCAAAGTTTGATTGACTAAAAAGTTGGTTAGTTTTTTTTGCCAAATACTTTGCTTCACAAATTAGTTCTTCAATTATTTGAACTTCATGATTAAGCATTACAGATTTTAATTTAAAGGCTCCGTCACCGCCAACAAAAATTTTTCCATTTATCTTTTTTTCATTGATAAATTCATTGGTAATTATTGTAGGGGTGGGTTTTTCAATCCATTCTATTTTTTCATTTAATGTAGCAGTATAAACTTCCATCCGCCTAGCATCAATCATCGGAATATAAAATCCTTCTTGATTATTGGTTAACTGCATCATGCCATAAGTCATCATTTCAAGCGTTGAAATAGTGATGAGGGGTATTTGATTAGCAAAGCATAATGCTTTGGCAAAGCTTAATCCTACACGTAATCCTGTGTATGACCCTGGCCCTATGCTAATTGCAATTGCATCAATATTTTTTAACGTGAAGTTTTTTTCTTGTAAACATTGATCAACAAAGGTGGGCAGCAATGATGCATGGTCATATCCATCGCATTTTATTTTTTGAATTAAAGGAATATCATTTTCAGCTATGGCTACGCTGCAACATTTTGTTGATGTATCAATTAAAAGAAAGTTAGGCATTGTATAAAATGAATAACGAGTAGTGTTTAGGTTTTGCCTAAATGCTACTCGTTTTAAAATTGTTATTTATTTTTATTTACTTCTGTTTCTTAAAAATTTATAAAGCAATCTCATTCCATATCCTGTGCCTCCTTTGCCCCAATAGCTCAACTCTGATTGTGTAAAGGCTGGGCCAGCAATATCATTGTGTACATACGGATAGTTAGTAAAGTTTTCTAAAAATTTTCCGGCAGTTATTGCACCACCATCAGCACCACCTACATTTTTTAAATCAGCAATACTTGATTTCATTTTTTCGCCATATTCTTCCCACATTGGTAATTCAACGCCACGTTCGTAAACTTGTTCACCAGCAATTTTAAATTCTTGCATCACTGATTCATCAGCAGTACCCATTATTGCATGACCACACATTCCTATCATTCGAGCAGCTGCACCTGTAAGCGTTGCAAAATCTATTACTAATTCAGGGTTATATTTTTGAGCATAACTTAACGCATCAGCCAATATCATTCTGCCTTCAGCATCAGTATTTAATACTTCTACAAAAAGCCCATTATGCATTTTAATAATATCGCCTGGGGTATATTCCAACCCATTAATTCTGTTATCGGTTGAAGGAATTAAACCAATGATATGTAAGTTTAATTTTGATTTTGCTACGGCAATAAAAGTTCCTAAAACAACGGCAGCACCGGTCATGTCGCACTTCATGTGGTCCATTGAATCAGGCGTAGGTTTTATGCTTAATCCGCCTGTATCATACACCACACCTTTACCTACTAATACTATTGGTTTTTTGTTTAAAGGTTTTGCAGGTTTGTGTTCTAAAATGCTGAATGTAGGCTCAACTGGGCTTCCCATATTTACCGCCAACAATCCACCAAAATTGTTTTGTTGAATTTTTTTCTTGTTCCAAACTTCAGCTTTGAAGCCATATTTTTTTGATGCCTTAATTACTTCTTTTCCTAAATCAACGCTGTTCAAATAAATAACTGGCTCGTTAACTAAATCACGAACTTGGTATAAAGCCTCAATTACAATATTCAAATTTTCAACTTCAGCTTTTGTTGAAGCATCGCCAATTGCATTTATTACCTCAAGACTATTTTTCTTTTTTGCTGAATCTTTAAAGTATTTAATGAATTGATAATTGCTCATTGCCATTCCTTCAACAAAATATAATTGAGCATTTTCAATGCTTGATATATTTACAATATCAATTGTTTTGATTTTATATTTATTTACATGCGAAGTGGCTCCGTGAGCAGCTTTACGAATGGCTTCGTGGGTTAAATGCGTTTGTTTTTTTTCTGAAAGCACCATTACCATTATTATTCGATTGCCTTCGTTTAATCCAAATGCTGAATTTTCTTGTTTTATTTGAAGCTTAATAAAATCCTGATTCTCTTTGCTTAGTTTTATTGGTGAAGAAATTACAGAATTTTTATCCATTAAAATCACCAAATGATTCGCATCTGTGACTTTATTACTAAAATTAATTTTAATTGACATAAATTAGATTGATAGAGATTTTGAGAAGCAAAGGTAAACAACCCATATTAAAAAAAGGAGTGGTTTCGGTTTTATTAAAAAAGCAATCTACGTAAAAAAGCGTATTGCGTTTAATAAAAAAATACTGATATTACGCTACTAAACCTTTAGGGTTATTTTATGCTTCATGTAACATCAAATATTAACACACCATTATCCTCTGATTTAATTTTATTGTTGAATCAAACGCCACAAAACATTAATGTTGTTCAATGTGAAGGGCAAGATGATAAGGGAATTTATATTTTCAGAATTGTTTTTCTAAATTCTTTTTCATTAAAAACGCCTGAAGCTTCTTATTTTCTAGGGAAAATAGTTCATGATGTGAATCCAGATTTTTTAGAAAACGGAGTTTATGAAGCATTAATCTCTGTATATAATACAAGCGAATCACAAACAATAATTTATGATATTGATTTTTTAGGTAAAACACATACCATTGAGGCATTAATAATAAAAATGGGTAATTATTTAGTAAGTTACTCTCAGGATATAACCTCAAGATTAAATAAAGAACATTTATTGATTGCAAAAAATGAATTGATAAATGATGCCCATAAATTA
>JBDKJJ010000053.1:0-3601 GCA_039796635.1 Bacteroidota bacterium | reverse complement strand
GCGTATGTAAATTAATGTTTATTTCATTCTCCCCGGATTTTAATTTCTGAATCTCTTCAAACACCAAAACTCCGTCAAGTGAGCGAATTTGTATATGCATGTCAGTATTAAAAGTAGATTGGTAGTTAATAATTAAATTTTCACTAATTGGATTGGGAAACACCTTTACCATATTGTGGCTTAATTCGTTTTCCAACGAAGTAGGGAAAGTGCCTACATATAACTGCACTGTATGATCATTAATCATGCTAAAATTTCCTACATGTTGGGTAAGCCGAAAAACTAAATTGTAGGGTGCCAATCTTTGCTGGGCTAAGGATGGAGTCCAGTTTACAAATGATTGGGCAAATCCATTGGCATTTATCTCCACAACGGAGGCTGGATTGGCGATGATCAAGGGTTCTCCAACTGTGCTGACGGAAAGCGGATGATTATTTGCATCCGTTGCCATAAATTCAACATAAGTTCCTATACCAGGCACAAGATGATAGGAATTATTACCTACCGCTAATGAGGCCGAGTTGTTGCCTGAAGAAGGAGGAGGAACTAAAAATGGAACTACTAAAATTTGATAATCTCTTCTTATACTACCAATTAAATTGCCATTTCTATACTCACTTACTAGAACTGAGACGGCAAAATTTCCAAGTGTATTGGGCATAAATGATATTTCTCCTGATGATGCATTGATAGTAAATGGCATACTAGCATCTGTAGGAGGCGTAGTGTATCCGGAAACTTGAATTCCTGCAGCATTTAATGGAACATCGATTGTCCATACTAATGAGTCGCTATCTACATCCATTGGCAAGGGGTTGTAAGTATAGGGTTGGTTGATAGCCGCTATAGGAATAGGGGGATTTAAAAACGTGGGAGATGAATTGGATGGGTCAACCCATAATTCATTTTCTAAATAAAACATTTCACCAGAGGCAGAAGCCATGTTTAAAATCGCTGCATTTCTACAACAGTCACTCCATGAAATTTTGTGCTGGCCCGAACTAGCAAAGGTGATGGTATCAGCAAAAACATATTCTTCAACACCTGGCACCAAAGTTGAATAGCCTTGGTAGGAAGGCACTTCAGTACTGATCAATGTTTGTGTTGCATCGTAATAGGAAATTTGCTGACTTGTGGTGTTCATAGGTATGCCTATGGTGTCCCTATAAAGTGTTAAGGTGATGAGGTAAGTGGTGCCACCTATATTAGCAGCTGTTATTTGACCTCCCATTAGGTGGCTTCCGTAACTTGTTCCTACTAACATCAATAAAAGTAAAGTAGTAAATATTCTTTTCATTGGGTTATTGGTTTAGCAATTGGTTTCTGTAAATGTATGTCTTATTGTATTAATTTGAAATACCAAGAGTTGAAATATTGGCCTAATTCAATTGCATTATTCTAATAATTTGATTCTTGTTTGATAAAAGGCAAAAAAAAATCGGGATTTACCCGATTTGTATTGTTAGTGAGATGATTCTTTAATTATTTAACATCACAGGCATTACGAGCATCAATAAGTCCTCTTGATTATCATCAGAGATGGTAGGAGTAATAATTCCGGCTCTATTAGGTGCCGACATTTCGATGTTTATTTCTTGCGCATCAATGTTAGAAAGCATCTCATTTAAAAATCGGGCATTGAAACCAATCTCTAAATCTTCACCACTATAGGTACATCCCAATCTTTCTATGGCTTCATTATTATAATCTATATCTTCAGCACTGATTTGAAGCTCACTTCCTGCTATTTTAAATCTAACTTGATGAGTGCTCTTGTTAGAAAATATTGAAACCCTTCGTACGGAAGAATGCAATGATCCTTTTTCTATCGTCAATCTATTGGGATTGTCAGTGGGAATTACCGCCTGATAATTAGGGTACTTTCCTTCAATCATTCTACAGATTAGCGTGGTATGACCTAAATCAAAACTTGCATTTTTATCATTGAAACTAAAATCAACCATTTCTCCTGCTTCATTTAATGTAGTTTTTAATAAATTCAGTGGTTTGCGTGGAAGAATAAATGCTGCTTCTTTTGATGATGAGAAATCTTTTCTAATGTAACGTACCAATTTATGAGCATCAGTAGCTACAAAGGTGATGTTGTCTTTTGATAACTGGCAAAATACACCACTCATCACCGGTCTTAGTTCATCAGCTCCCGTGGCAAAAATAGTTTTTGATATTGCGCGCGCTAATCCACTTGTTGAAACGGATAAGGTAGTCATATCTTTTGTTTCAGGCATGCTCGGATATTCTTCACCATCAAATCCAGTGAGTTTGTATTTACCATAATCACTTGAAATTTCTACTGCATGGCTCTTTTCTTCAAAACTAAATGTTAAAGGTTGTTCACTAAATGTTTTTAAGATATCCAATAGTAATTTATTGGGTAGGGCAATTTTTCCTTTGCTATTAGATTCCACTTCAAGCTTAGTTGTCATGGTTGTTTCAAGGTCGCAAGCGTAAATAAATAAACTGCCTTTGTTCAATTCAAACAAAAAATTGTCGAGGATTGGTAAAGGATTATTATTGTTTAAAACACCGCTTAGTAATTGGAGCCGCTTTAAAAGTAAACTGCTGGATACTGTAAATTTCATATTTGTTTGCTTGGTTTTATTTGCTTGAAGTGCTTCCATTTTTTTTCAATTTCTAATGCTACAAATATAATGGCAAATTATTGATTACTCTCATTAATCTATAAACACTTTGTTAGTAAGTTTAAAGGTTGAAATCTTGAAATTTTCTAAAAATTTTGCCCCATTGGTATTGCTGAACACTTACTAATTCTTGCTTATTGTTGATAAGTGCAAAGAGCCTATCTACATCGTATATGAGCGGCTTGCCTGCTTCGTCAAATTGTGCCAAGCTTGCCTTACCTACCTTACGTTTATAAAATGGCACAGTGATACTGCTTCCGTTTTTTTGAATAAGATTGATGATGATCAGTGGGGTAGCTTTTGAAAGCGAATCTTGTTCTTTGCTGCTTAAAGTATTATCTCTTCCTTCATAAGTTAAATAACCATAATAACTTAAGTAGTTTTGAGCTTGGTTGGAATCTAAATTTTGAACTATTCCTGTAGCATTTTGAATTTTATATTGACCATTGCCTACATCTATTTTAAATGACTGTTCCTGATTAAATGGATAATCAATACTAACACTTGAAATGTTTTGAAGCTTACATCGAAATATTGATGGATCGCGCCAGTCTTCAGCTCTAGTGCTAAACCGCCCACTTAAATATCCATTAAATCCTGGCAACTCCATAATATATGGACTATTAGAATTGGCAAGCATCATATAAGTGCCTAAATTATCAGGAGTTGGGCTGCCAATATAAATTACCTTTGTTGGCTCCTTACTAGTAGAATCAAAATATAATTCACATTTTATACCTTGAGCAGCAATAGTTCCCACAACTGAATTAAATGTTTTACTATTAATACTCGATTTTATTCGTAAATTTTGTAAGGTGATTAGAATAGTTTTCATTGCATCTTTGCGTGCAAGGTATTGATCATTGACCATCCATTCGTTATCCCCTCTATGACTCAATTTTACAAAATTTTTATTCTTATCAGCTAGGTAAATCATCTGA
>JBDKJJ010000052.1:0-3513 GCA_039796635.1 Bacteroidota bacterium | reverse complement strand
GCATGATTTAAATATTCCATTTCTGTCATGGCATCACCACCCACTTTTGGTATTTTTTTTAGGCGAATAGAAGCAGGAACAGTTTCGTCAATGAGCTTATCAATGCTCTTTACACCAATGGTTTGGAGCATATCATACACTTCGTGTTCGTTGGTGCCAATGTGGCGATTTTGGAATTGATCAGGGAATAAATGGTTCATTTTTTTTAATGTGATAATGTGATAGTATGCTAATGTGCTAATTTGAAGTTATTAAATTATTTTAATACTAAGTTATTGAGGAATTGAATTTCACTAAATAACCTAATTACTCAATAACAAATAACTTTCGTTGAAAACGGCTGCAAATGTAATGTTTTGAAATCGTTTTGAAAAATGATAAAAATTAGGAAATTGTGGAAATGTGGAGAACGCTATGATTTATAAATTGTCAGGCAATCATCTGCCAATTGTTGATTATTAAAACGTTGTGCAAATTCATAGCTTTTTTGAGTTTTTTCAATTGTTTTTTTTGAAGTTAAAACTTCTATAATTGCATCTCGAATTTCAAACTCATTCATGGGGTTTACATAAATTGAATCAGCGCCACCAACTTCATTAAAACAAGAATTGATTGAAGTGATAACTGGAATTTTAGAATAAAGAGCCTCTAAAATCGGAATGCCAAACCCTTCAAAAAGTGATGGGTAAACAAAACATTTAGCTTGCTGATATATGTATGGAAAATCATTGAAATCAGCATTAGTAATAAAAGTTATGTTGTTTATTTTCTTTTCTGATATGTAATTTTTTATTACCTGAAAATACTCTTTCCCATTGCCCACTACCACTAATTTAATTGGTTGATTTTGTGGTAGTAATTCAACTGCTTTAATCAATTGCAAAAGATTTTTTCTTTCAGAAATTGTTCCTACATACAAAATAAATTCATCAGGTAAGTTGTATTTTTTTTTGATGATTTTTTTTTCTTCGTTTGATTTTATTGATTTAAAATTATCATCACAATTTTGATAAACTACTTCAATTTTTCTTTCATTAATCTTATAAAATTGTATGATATCTTTTTTGGTTTGAATGCTTGTAGCAATTATTATATCAGCATTTTCGCAAGCAAATTTAAATTTTAGTTGATAGAAAAATCTATCGATAGTGGGATACCAATTAGGATAACGTAAAAAAATTAAATCATGAATAGTTACAATTTTTTTGCCTTTGAACTTTGAAATAGTGAATGGAAGTTCATTGCTCAAACCATGAAAAACATCTATGTTTGAATGTATTAAATCATTAGTAATATTGAACGAACGCCAAATGGAGGATGAGCTATTTTTCAATCCTGATGGATATATTTCAAGAGTGTTTTTTGAAGAGTGATGAAATAAATTTTGTTTGGGTTTTGGAGAAAATAAGAAATATTTATTTTCAGGATAATGCTGTTGTAATGCATTTATCACAGATCGGCTGTAGTTGCCTAATCCTGTTTTGTTCATCATAGCACGTTTTGCATCAAAGCCTATATTCATTTTTTTGAAAATAAACTCAAAAGTAATGAATAAAATTATGTGCTATTTAATTGAAGGTGATTTATGTTTTAAGCTGATTGTAATATCTTTTCCAATGCTTAATCCAAAGTTTGAAGTATGATTAATGCCTGTAAAATTAATTGCATGCTGGCTTGTGTAAAGGTTATATTCTAAAAATCCTTTTATATAATAATCATGTTTTAAAGGGATGTTTATTTCACAATTAGTGCCTATATAATTAACCCATTTTGCTGCATCTGAATAATAAGCGTTATTAAAATTGCGATTACCAAAACCGTCATAAAAATTCCAATCGAACTCTAATTTTTTAAATAAAGTAAAAGTTGTTTCTAGGCCAGAACACGAGTAAAATGAACCTTTATATGACCAAATATCTCCAACATTTTCACTGATTAAATTAAAATGTTCGTTTAAGGGGTAAGTGAGTTTTGCACTTATTTCAGAAGTGGAAGGAGAGTTGATTTGAAAAAAATATTTGTAGGTGTACCAGTTCAATTCATACTTTAATTTTTTGTATTTATCAGTATAAGTTAATTGAAAATCTTGTTCATCATAAACTACTGGATGAGTATAATATTCACTTGGTAAATTTTTTGGATTGAAATTGCAGTTTACCCCAAAATTAACTGACCACTTTTTATATTCAAAATATAGGAATGATTGTGATACATCATTGCTTCCAAATTCTGCAGCTCTCCAAATATAATGTCGTAAATAGTTGGCTTCAGCTTCAATCAGAATATTATTTTCCGATGAATCATTCTCAGCTAAAAAACTGATAGTTGATGCCCTTGTAGTTAATGTGGTAATCATTGTAGCAAACAATAAAAAGGATATTTTTTTCATATTTAATTTGCATTTTTATATTTAAAAAGTAACTCATACAAAACTTCAGGTGCAAATGGTTTGCTAACGTATTGGTTAAAGCCATTATTCAAAAGCATTTGTTTGGTGCCTGTTGTAACATCAGCGGTTAAAGCAAATACAGGCGTATTTCGAGTTGCTTCATCATCCGATTTTCTGATTTCGGTAGTAGCTTCTAATCCGTTCATTACAGGCATGTGATAATCCATTAATACAATATCAAAGTGCTCTTCTTTTAATTTATCTAAAGCCAATTTGCCATTTTCAACCACAGTTACATCGGCACCCCATTTTTTTAAGAATTGATTTAAAATAAATACATTCATGTTGTTATCTTCTGCAATCAAAACCCTCATTTTATTTAAGTTTTGGTTTGATATAATTGGTTCGGGTTTTACCTCATGAATAGCTTCTTGATGTTTATGAAATGTAAGTGTTACAAAAAATGAACTTCCTACTTTGTAGGCACTTTTTACAATGATTTTACCACCCATTCGTTCAATTATTTTTTTTGAAATACTTAATCCTAAACCAGTTCCTCCATATTTTCTATTAATAGTGGTGTTAGCTTGAGAAAAGCTATCGAATATAGTTTCTAACTCATTTTCATCCATTCCTATTCCTGAATCTTTTATTAAAAACTGATAGGTAACTTGTTTGTCATCTGATTTTGTTGCTTTATAGGAAAACTCAACAGAGCCATGTTTGGTAAACTTAATAGCATTACTGATAAGATTATTTAATATTTGACCTAACCTAAATTCATCACCCATAATCATTTGACTATGTGATGTAGAATCAGGTAGGAAAACAAAGTTCAAGCCTTTTTCATCAGCCTTAGGTTTAAAAAGTTGATATACTTTTTCGCATCCTTCAAAAAGGTTAAATGGTCTTTCTTCTAATTTAAAATTATCGCTTTCTAACTTAGATACATCTAAAATATCGGAAACCACTGAAAGCAAATTATTAGAAGAATGATGCAATACCTTTACATATTCTAATTGCTGAGTACTTAAATTTTCGGCCAATAATAAATTAGCAATACCTATTACACCATTAATCGGAGTTCTGATTTCATGGCTCATGTTGCTTAAAAATTCACTTTT
>JBDKJJ010000051.1:0-6993 GCA_039796635.1 Bacteroidota bacterium | reverse complement strand
TTTCTAATTTTAATCCAACATTCATTATATCATCTAACGGATTAATGCGCATATCATGTTCAAGTGCAAAAGTGTATTCACCTTTATGAATAAATTTTATTCTTTTTTTTACTGGAATCGTTACCATCCAAACTCCATTCAATCCTTCTCCTAACCATTTGCCATCGGCTTTTGCTAAATTCAATGAAACTCTTATAGTTTGCTGTTTTCCGTCAGGGCTACTGCTATGAACAATCATCCAAGTATTCATAAATTTATATGCATCAAGGTGCCTTATATTTACTGATAAATTATAAAATGAAGTAGTATCATCAATTGTTATTTTGAATTGAGGAATAAATTTATAATCCCATTTGTATTCAGGTATTTCAATGTTTTTTTCGAACACATGATTTAGGTTGCATGCTGAAAAACAAAGTAAAAAAAAACAACTTAAAATAATAACAATTCTATTCATCACTTTTGAGGCGGTGTAGGTTTTGGTTTATTATTAGGATTGTTGTTGGGCTTTGGAGCAGGTTTATTGCCCTGATTATTTTTGGGTTGATTTGGTCTTAATTGATTATTTCGTTGTTGATTATTGTTCTTGTTTTGTGGCTGATTACCTTTTTGTGTATTCGGTGCAGCGTTGATTGCAGGCGCACCTTGTTGAGCAGGCTTCGGTTTATTGTTATTACTTTTCTTTTTCGTTTTATTGCGTTGTTCAGTGCGGCGCAAACTACTTAATGATGTTTGACCCACCACATCAACATACACATCTTCCTTAGGTGTTTTAGGAGCTATGTCAGCTTTGATTTTATCTAAATCTGGCGGCATTTCCCCTTTTTTATTTTTCTCTAAAATTTCATTTACTTGCTCAACAGTTAAAGGATAAATTTTTGTACTTCCTTTATAACTATACCACATCAAATATTTAAAAATATCTGTTTTGTTTAGGTAAGCATCGCCTCTTTCTGTTTTTAAAATATCAGCATGTTTAGGGAAATCACGTAATGCTTCAATGTAAGTATCTAATTCAAAATTCAAACAACATTTCAATCTACCACATTGCCCACTTAATTTTACTTGATTGATGGAAAGATTTTGATAACGAGCTACATTGATATTTACATTTTTAAAATCGGTGAGCCATGTGCTACAACAAAGTTCTCTGCCACAAGAGCCAAAGCCGCCAATCAAGCCTGCTTCCTGCCTTGCACCAATTTGTTTCATTTCAACTTTTACATTAAACTCACGAGCATATACTTTAATTAATTCTCTGAAATCAACTCTTCCATCAGCTATATAATAAAAAATAGCACGTTTGCCATCGCCTTGATATTCTACATCGCTAATCTTCATATCCAACTTTAAAGAACGAGCAATGGCACGGGCTTTAATCAAACTTTCTTTCTCTTTGTTTCTGAATTCGCCCATTTTTTTCAACTCCTCTTCTGTTGCAATTCGTATTATTTTCTTTTCAACATGGCGTTCATTTTTTTCTAATTTCTTTAATTGCAATCTTACTAATTCGCCACTTAAAGTAATTTTTCCAATATCCATTCCCACTACCGATTCAACACAAACCATATCGCCTGTATGAATATCAGTATGATGATTATAAAAATATCCTTTGCGCTGCCCGTTTTTAAAAGCCACTTCGGCTATTGGATAACGGCTATCAATACCCGGAATGGGTATGTTTGAAAGCCAATCATGTGTATTCATTTTATTGCAACTGCCACTGGCACATGAGCCATGACTGCCGCATCCTGATGGAATGCCTGGTTTTGTATTACAACTTCCGCAACTCATTTATTTATATTTAAAAATCAAAGTAATGGTTAATATTTCTTCTAAATTACATCTTTACCTTACATAGTGTATTTAATAATGCGAAGCATTCCTAATGCTATCTATGGTTCTTGTTTTTCTTATTTTCGTTAATTAATTTCAATCTTCATTAAACTTATATTTTTAGAAAAAACAAAAACGCAATTACCTATGTGTTAAAAATGTATTCAGAATTCAAAAATACAAATCCACACTTAATTCTTATTAAAAAGTAAATGTTTGTTTTTTGTTAAGTGGTTTATTTAATTTTGAGAAAAATTTAATCAATGAAAAAGGCTCTAATTTTAATTGCATCTATATTCATCATCTTTACGGCTAAAGCTCAAATGCAACATCAAAAAGGAATGCATATTGAACATATTCCTTTTACTGAAGTGTTGGAAAAAGCTAAGAAAGAAAACAAGAAAGTGTTTGTAGATTGCTTTACTACTTGGTGTGGGCCATGCAAATGGATGGCTGCCAACACATTTACTGATGATACAGTAGGTAAATTTTTCAACCACTATTTTATTAATTTGAAAATGGATATGGAACATGGCGAAGGGCCAAGCTTTGCGCCCAAATGGCAAATTCAGGCCTATCCAACATTATTGTTTATGAATAATAATGGCAGTATTTTTAAAAGAGAAATGGGAGCTATGCCGCCATCAAAATTTATTGAAGTAGCTAAAGCTGCTTTAGGTGCTGATGCAAATTTAGATTCATTAATTGCTCGATACAAAACTGGCAACAAATCATTGTATAATCTTGAATCAATAATTTTGTTGATGCAAATTGAGAAGAAAGATTACAGCAAATATTTGAATGAATATTTTAATCAGCAAAAAAAAGAGGAATGGAATAATGAAAATAATTTTGATGTGATTAAAAATTATTCGTTTGATATCACATCACCTGAAGTAGAATACATGATTAAAAACAAAGCTGATTTTGAAAAAAAATATGCTGGTGAAGTAAATGAAGTATTGAAGAGAATTGCCAAAGCTGATATTAATTCAACGGATAAGAAAAAAGCAAAAGCTGCTAAGGAAGCGATGCAAATGTTTGAAATAAAAAAATAGAAAAAATGAAAAAGACATATTTAATAGGGTTGATTTTAATTGCTGTAACTATAGCCATTATTGTAACGTTGGTTGGTGATTTTAGTAGTTATGAAACTTTTGCATCGGCTCGTAACACTCCCAATTCACAATTTCATATTGTGGGTACTTTAGATAAATCGCATCCAACAGAATTTAATGCATTAGAAAATGCTAACAAATTTGTGTTTTATATGAAAGATAAAACTGGCGAAAGTATTCGTGTGAATTATCCTGATATTGAACCACAAGATTTTCAAAAAAGCGACCAAATAGTTGTTACAGGAAAAATGAATGGTAATGAATTTAATGCCACATCAATGGTGTTGAAATGCCCAAGCAAATACACCGATACCAAAGAAGGCTCAAAAGAATTTAAGGCTAAAAGCGCCTAATTAATTTATTCACATTCCATACATTTCTACTTTTCCTTACTGCATTATTTTTATTTTCGCAAACTAAGTTAATCGACATTTGGGAATTCAAAATTGTATTACTAATGACCATTGACCAATGTCTTATGACTTTCAATTAGCACGTTAGCAGATTATCAAATTAGCACATTATTCATGACTTTCAATCATCTTCATTCTCATACACAGTATTCATTACTTGATGGCGCAAGCGGCATTTCAGCTTTGGTTGATAAAGCTGTAGCTGACAACATGAAAGCCATTGCCATCACTGACCACGGCAATATGTTTGGTGTTTTCAAATTCGTAAATGAGTGCCAAAAAAAAAATGTAAAACCAATTATCGGTTGTGAATTTTATGTGGTAGAAGACCGCCATAAAAAAAGTTTTACTAAGGAAAATTTAGATAAACGCTATCATCAATTGATGTTGGCTAAAAATGCAACAGGCTATCAAAATTTAAGCAAACTCTGCTCTCTTGGCTACATTGAAGGCTTATATAGCAAATGGCCTAGGATTGATAAATCATTAGTAGAACAATATCATGAAGGATTAATTGCTACAACTTGCTGCATAGGTGCAATGGTTCCTCAGCTTATCATAACTGAAAGTGAAGCAGCCGCAGAAGAAGAATTCAAATGGTGGTTGAATATTTTTGGTGAAGATTATTATGTTGAATTACAGCGCCATAGCTTACCTGAACAAGAAAAAGTGAATGAAGTATTGTTGCGTTTTGCAAAAAAATACAACGTAAAAATTATTGCAACTAACGATTCACATTATGTAGAACAACAAGATTCTAACGCACATGATATTTTATTGTGTGTGAATACTGGCGAAAATCAAAGTACGCCAATTGGCGATGGTAAAGCTTTTCGCTTTGGTTTTCCGAACAATGAATTTTATTTCAAGACCACTGCACAGATGCAAAAACTTTTTTCAGATGTGCCTGAAAGTATTGATAATACTAATGAAGTGGCAGACAAGATTGACAATTTAAAATTGAAAAAAGATATTTTGTTGCCTGCATTTCCAATTCCACAAAACTTTGCAAATGCTGATGAATACTTACGTCATATCACATTTGAAGGGGCAAGAAAACGGTACAAAGATTTGAATGCAGAAACTGAAGAGCGAATCAATTTTGAATTGGATGTGATTTTGAAAATGGGTTTTGCAGGTTACTTTTTGATTGTGAGTGATTTCATCAAACATGGTAAAGAAATAGGTGTGATGGTTGGTCCAGGTCGTGGCTCTGCCGCTGGTTCGGTGGTGGCTTATTGTATTGAAATCACCAACATCGACCCGATGAAATACAATTTGCTGTTTGAACGATTTTTAAATCCTGACCGAAAATCAATGCCCGATATTGATACTGATTTTGATGATGAAGGAAGGCAACGTGTTATTGATTATGTGGTGGATAAATATGGGAAAAATCAGGTGGCGCAAATTGTTACCTATGGCACAATGGCAGCAAAATCAAGCATTAAAGATGTTGCTCGTGTGATGGAATTGCCTTTGAATGAATCAAATTTGTTAGCAAAATTTGTTGCCGAAAAACCGGGCATCAGCTTGAAGCGATTACTGAATGCACCTTTGAGTGGCAAAGATTCATTAGAAGAAAAAGAAGAATTAAAACCAGATGATATTGCGAATGCAAAAAAACTTCGTGAAATAAAATCTGGAATGGATTTGCAGGCAAAGGTTTTGCAAGAAGCAGAAAAATTAGAAGGCTCTGTTCGTAATACTGGTATTCATGCCGCTGGAATTATCATAGCCCCGAAAGACTTGACGGAGCTTATTCCTGTGTACATTCAAAAAGATTCGCCGCTTTGGGTTACGCAAATTGAAGGCACCATGATTGAAGATGCTGGCGTTATCAAAATGGACTTTTTAGGTTTGAAAACTTTGAGCATTATTAAAAATGCGTTGGAATTAATCAAACAAAATCATGGAGTTGAAATTGATATTGACAACATTCCTTTGGACGATGAAAAAACTTTTCAATTGTATCAAAGCGGAAATGTGGTTGGTATTTTTCAGTTTGAAGCCGAGCATGTTCCTTCTATTTTAAAACTAATGAAACCCAATACCATTGAAGATTTGATTGCATTGAATGCGTTGAATCGTCCTGGTCCGCAAGCATATATTCCAAATTACATTGCCCGAAAACATGGTAAAGAAAAAGTGGAATATGACATTCCTGAATTGGAAGAATATTTAAAGGAAACTTACGGCATCACAGTTTATCAAGAACAGGTGATGTTATTGAGTCAGTCAATAGCTGGCTTTAGTAAAGGCGATGCAGACGTTTTGCGAAAAGCGATGGGGAAAAAACAATTGGCTGTGTTGGAAAAAATGAAAGCACAATTTATTGATGGTGCTGTTGCAAAAGGTCATCCCAAAAATAAATTGGAAAAAATTTGGGAAGACTGGACAGCCTTTGCTCAATATGCTTTCAACAAATCGCACTCGGCATGTTATGCGGTGGTGAGTTATCAAACTGCTTATTTAAAAGCACATTATCCTGCTGAATTTTTAACAGCATTATTGAACAACGCCGGAAGTATTGATAAAATCACGTACTTCATGGAAGAATGCAAACGCATGGGCATTGATATTTTAGGACCTAACATTAATGAAAGTGGTCAGAGTTTTATGGTGAATAAAGAAGGAAAAATACGATTTGCCTTAGGTGGTATCAAAGGCTTGGGCGATGCGGCTGTGGTAAGTATAGTAGAAGAAAGAAATAAAAACGGAGCTTTTATTTCCTTTTTTGAAATGATGAAAAGAGTGAACCTTCGTACTGTAAATAAGAAATCAATTGAAGCATTGGCAATGGCTGGTGCATTAGATGATTTCAATGCTGGTCATAGGGCGCAATATTTTGTAATTGGCAAAAATGAAAGTACATCTTTCATCGAAACTTCGATTCGTTGGGCTGGTCAAGCACAAGATTCAAAAGTGAGTACGGTGGCAAGTTTGTTTGGTGCTGCACCACAAACAATGGCTATTAAAGAACCTGCTTTCCCCGAAGTAGCACAATGGAGTTTGATGGAAAGGTTGCGTCAGGAAAAAGAAGTAACAGGATTTTATTTGAGTGGTCATCCGTTAGATACTTACAGATTGGAAATTGAAAATTTCACCAATGCTAATTTAATTAATTACAACAGCCTTGATACAAAAGATAAACCTTTAACAATTGCAGGTATAGTATCAAAAACTGATGTAAGAATTGATAAAAACGGCAATAGATATATTCGGTTTACGATGGAAGATTTTAAAGGTGCTGCCGAATTTATGTTGTTCAAAGACGACTATATTAAGTACAATCAGTATTTAGAAGAAGGCGTTTCATTGTTTATTAGAGGAGTGTATAAACAACGTTTCCGTGACTCCAACCAATTTGAATTTAAAATAAACGGAATGCAATTGTTGAGTACTGTGAGAGATTTGGAAGCAAAAAATGTAGGTATTCAGATAGAATCAAAAATAGTGAATCAACAATTTATTAGCCACCTGAAAACTATTTGCAATAACCATCCTGGCAGCTGTATGCTCAAAATTAAACTAATTGATATAGCCGAAAACCATGTGGTGTTATTAAAATCAGCTACTAAAGTTGAACCATCAGATGAGTTTATTTCGCAGCTCAAAACCTTGCC
>JBDKJJ010000050.1:0-9300 GCA_039796635.1 Bacteroidota bacterium | reverse complement strand
GAAAAATGATGTGCAAAATCGCCTGTATAAATTTCTATTCTGTCGGCTCCTACTTTTTGTGCTGCTTCTACTTGTTTTATATCAGGATTAATAAAAACAGATACTCGAGTACCCGTTTGTTTTAATCGATTTATCAATTGCGTTAAATAATCAAAGTGTGTTATAATATCCCAGCCTTCGCTACTGGTAATTACATGGTCGGCATCGGGCACTAACGTTGTTTGCTGCGGTTTTACAGCTTCTATTAATTGAATAAATTTTTCATTAGGATTGCCTTCAATATTTAATTCAGTAGTTACTACTTTTTTTAATTCATACACATCAGCAAATCTGATATGTCGTTCATCAGGCCTTGGATGAACAGTAATTCCTTCGGCACCATACATTTCGCAATCCTTAGCAAATTGAATTACATCAGGTAAATTACCACCACGAGCATTACGTAGTGTAGCTACTTTATTAATATTTACTGAAAGTTTTGTTAGCATGGCTTAGTTTACAATCTTTTCAAATTCTTTTACATTAATAATTTTTGTATCTAAATAATTTATTAAAACAAGCAAGTCTTCATCACTTGTAACAATAAAATCAGCTTCTGCTTTGGTAGCTAAAGAAAGCAAAAAATTATCTTTTGGATCTCTACAAATATTTATTTCTTGGGTGGGTTCAACAATTTGACCAATAACAGTTAGGAGCTCAATTAATTCATCAACTTTCCGTTTATCAAAATACTTTGCAATTTTTTCACGTTTAGTAACCAACTTAATTTCTAATAATAATTGGTTGCTATAAATCAATAATACTTTATCATTCAGAATTAAATCTTTCATTGATTTAAGTTTTTTTCCAATCAAAAAACTTATCCAAATATTGGTATCAATAATTACTTTAAGTCTACTTTTTGCTGCCATACAATTCGGCTCTTACAGCCTCAACCTCTTTATCAATAGTAGATTGAGAAAGTTCATCAGTTTTGAATGATTGAAGGAGTGAGGTTAACTTTTTATCTAAAGTATCTTTTTCTAATTCTTTAGAAAGTTTAATCTTTTCCTTCATTGGCAGTTGCTTTACCAATTCAAAAATTTGATTAAAATTTAGTGGGATATTGAAATTTGCTGTTTTCATTATTAACGTATAATTGTAAGCTAAATTAAATTATTTTTTAACACAAAACAACATATTGCTTTCGTTCAATTTCCATTTATAGCCTGTGCCAAATGGTATGGCTTTAATGGTGGTATCTTTTTGATAAACAGCTAATCTATCATTTTCATGTATGTAAGGAAAATCTTTGGTTGGACCATTATATTTTCCATAATAAGTTAAAGTCCATTTGCCATCATTCAAAGCTTTTAATGGTAAGCCGCTGTCATCATTTAATATTACTGAGCTTTTATCTAACACTAAATTTTTCATGGTACTGAAAGTTGGTGTGTGAAGCAGATAAGAAGCTGCTTTTAAGAATGTATTTGTTTGATTGAAATTCTTTTTTACAAAATTTACATAACCAGTATTGCCAGCTGTAATAGCTTTATCTTCAACATCGCCACTGAAATAATACATAGTTGAAGGCTTTTTGGTGGTAGGATTTAAGAATGTAATTTTAACTCCACGAGTATAGTTTTTATTGTCTTCTGATTTCATGCCTGACGCAATTACATGTTCAATACCATCTTTATCTAAACCAATAAATTGTTGATTGATAATTTTACAATCAGTACGAGCTAAGAAAAAATAAATAACAGGCAATACACCAGTAAATTTAGTGGAATAAAAATCTTTACCCATATAGCTGGTAATAAAATAACCACGTTCAATCAAGGTTTTTAAGCCTGATTGCATGCCGTTTAAGCCTTTAGCTAAATCATTTTCAGTTAATTGTTGTGGATGAATTTCGTTGCCCACTAACTCCAAACCAGCTAATACATATTTATCGCCATTTGGATAAATGGTGTAAATATTTAACCAATCTGGTCCGCTGAATGGATAAAAAACATTTTTTTCTTTATGACGATAAGTACCAAATTCGGTATCATACCATTGGTTCATAATATCCAATCTGCCCGATTTATATTTAGCCCAAATGCTATCTACTTTATGGCTATAATCAACCCATGCTTTTTTTTGCTCACAACCTTCATAACCATTTTTTTCAGGCTGATGCATACCAGCTACATATAATGCTGCTTGGTTAAAAGCATTATCATGAAATACATAAGCTGTATCTTTTTTTACAACAGTAGTATCTGTTTTTGGTGTTTGATTACATGAAATTGTTGCTGTGAAAAGTATAGCAGCAAAAATGTTTAACATTGGTTTCATCTATTTTTGAAATTATTATTTGAAATTAATCGGGATGCGAATTTACAATTTGAATTGAGTTTTTGAGTAATTAAATTGACTACATTTTTTTTAATCAATTTTGCCAAATAAGGCTTTTAATGCTTCAGCTTCTTGGGCTTTAATTTTTCCTGCTAAAACCAACCGTACTTCACGGCGGCGCATAGCACTTTCATATAATTTTTGTTCCTCTTCTGTTTCAGGTATTACAGGTGCTACATCAAGTGGCGAACCGTTTTCATCTAATGCCACAAACGTATAAAAAGCTTCATTGCTTTTTACTTTTTTACCATGACGCAAAGTTTGTGCATACACCACCATGTGCACTTCCATCGAGGTTTTAAAAGCTCTTGATACTTTTGCTTCAATGGTAATTACACTTCCTAATTTGATAGGTTGCTGAAATGATACATTATCAACCGATGCTGTAACTACTTGTGCATTGGCATGCTTGGCTGCACTTAATGCTGATGCAATATCCATCCAATACAATAATCTACCGCCCATTAAATTGCCTAATAAATTACTATCGTTAGGCAAAACCAATTCTGTCATTATCGTTAATGAATCAGTGCATTTTTTTGATTCCATAAAATTATTTTGAGCAGCAAATATACGCTATCCGTTATCAAACATTTTAGTAATTAATATTTCATTACACTTATTGATTAAATAACTTTGTACGCTTTACTTTTTAATATGAAAAAAATATTTTTAGTTATTCTTTTGTTGTTTGTGGGTGTGAATGTGGTGAATGCACAATGGCATTCAACGCCTATTTTAGTGAAATTTGATTCTACTCCTCAACCACCTTCACCTGATTATTCATTAGAAAAAAATTGGGCTGCTTTACCTAATAGAATGGATGAATGTGACAAAACTCCTCTAGGTTTAAAAGATGAACAAACAAATGCAAATGCTGATGTTTTTTGGATTTATCCAACTACTTATATAAAAGAGCCTGATTCAGTATATCAATGGAATGCAGATGTACGAAATGAAAAACTAAATCAACGTACTCAAAAATCAACAATGCTTTTTCAAGCAAGCGTATTTAATGGAGCAGGAAAAATTTATGCACCCTATTATCGTCAAGCGCATTTATATGCTTTTTTTACGCCAAATAAATCAGAAAAATGGAAATCATTAAGTGTGGCTTATGCTGATGTGAAAAAAGCATTTGAATATTATTTAGCAAATTATAATCATGGTCGTCCTATTATCATTGCAGGTCATAGCCAAGGCAGTCTTCATGCTTTTTGGTTGGTACGTGATTACTTTGCTAACAAGCCTTTGATGAAACAATTAGTGGCTGCTTATATTGTTGGAATGCCGATACCAAAAGACTCACTTTCGTATATTAAACCATGCAATGATGCATCGCAAACTAATTGTTATGTAAGTTGGTTTACATTTCAAAAAGGATATTATCCTAAAAATTATGATGAATATAAAATAGCTGAATGCACTAATCCAATTACTTGGGAAGTGGATGAAAGTTATGCTTCACGAAAATTAAATAAAGGAAGTGTGCTGTTTAATTTCAATAAAATTTTGAAACATAAATCAGATGCTTGGAATAAAAATGGATTGCTGTGGGTTCATAAACCCCGAATGTTAGCGGCTTTGCTACTTCGCACAAAAAATTACCATATTGGCGATTATAATTTATTTTATGTGAATGTACGTGAAAATGCAAAGCAACGAGTAGAAGAATTTCTTAAAAAGTAGCTCCTATTTTTTTACATTATTAATCACCATGTCGGCATGAACCATCTCAACTTTTTCAGTTTGTAAAGTATCTAAAATGAAAAAGTTTAATTGCTCTTTTAGTTCATTGAAAGTTTTTAAATCTGCATCTTTCACTAAGTATGAAATCAGTATTTCAAATGAGCCAATGCTAATGTTATTGAACATTACAGTGTAATCAGTTTCAATTAATTCATTATTACTTAGTTGTAGTTTTATTTGATTGATAATAGATACCAATTGTTGCTTGCTAGTATCTTGTTTTAAAAATAATTTAAATTCAACCTTTCGATGTGTTCTTTCAGTGATGTTATCTAAAACAGTATCAACCATTTGTTTGTTAGGCATAGTTACAAATGTTTTATTATCAGTTCTGATTCGAGTACTTCTAAAACCAACACGTTCAACCACACCAGTTACATTGCCAACTTGAATAGTATCGCCCACATGAAAAGGCTTGTCTAAAAAAATGGTGAATGAACCAAAAAGATTTTCTAAACTTTCTTTTGCTGCAAGCGCTAAAGCCAATCCGCCAATACCAATACCAGCAATTATACTTGCTACATTCAGTTTGTAAATTGTACTAAGCACAATTACAATTGAAACAATGCAGATAACAACCTTTGAACTATCTTTTACAAAAGGTACAATTTGTTCATCCACTACACTATCATGCGATGAGTATTTTTGATAAAATACAAAGCTTAAAAAATCAACAATTCGTAAAATTATCCAAGTGATTGAAAAAGCACCAGCGGTTTTTAATATATCATTCAAAATGGTTTTTAAATCAAAATCTTCATTATAAAAAACCAGGCTGGTAGGATAATGCAAGGTTTTAAATGCATAATAAACTGTTATGAATAGAATTAAAAACTGAAATGGTTTGCTCAGTAATTCAGTAAATTTTTGAGTTTCATTTTCGCTTGAAAATTTGCGAAACGGGCGATAAGTTATTTTCCCTAAAATTACCGAAATGTATTTTTTTAAAATGATGGCTAATAAAATCAATACCACAAATTTTATCCATCTATCTAAACTATTATCTAAAAAAACATAACTAAGCGCTTGATTCATACTTAAAGAATTAAAGTGCAAAAGTGATAAAAAAAATACAACAAATTTCAACTCATAAAATCTTATTACTATTTAATTTCAATTGTTATTTTTGACCGATTATTAAACACTTAAAAACAATTTTACAATGAAAATTTTAGTTAAAATTTTAAAATGGGTAGGCATCTTAATATTAGTACTACTTGCCGTTTCATTTCTTTTGCCTTCAAAATCGCATGTTGAACGAACACTAACAATGAAAGCAGATGTGGCTACTGTATTTGATTTAGTGAATAATTTACACAAGTGGGAAATGTGGTCACCATGGCATGATATGGACCCGAACATGAAAATTAAATACAATGAAATTGAAAACGGAAAAGGCGCAAAGTATGAATGGACAAGTGAGAATAAGAATGTAGGAAATGGTTCAATGGAAATTACTGATGTGAAATCAAACGAACAAATTTCAACACAAATGCATTTTGGTGAAATGGGAAATCCTACAGGTACATTTACATTTACAAAAGAAGGTGAAGGAACTAAAGTGGTTTGGGGCTTTAATGGTGATTGCTCTGAAATGCCATTTTATATGGTGCCTATGTGCAAATATTTTAATTTATTTATGGATAAAATGTTGGGGCCTGATTTTGAAAAAGGGTTGAAACGATTGGATTCAATATCTATGTTGAAACCAAAAGCAATAAAAGGTTCAATTGAATCAATTAGTGAAGTTGATGTTCCTACGCAAAATTGTATCACATTAAGTGGTGAAGCTAAAATTGAAGAAATTGGAAATAAATTAGGAGAATTATATGGGAAAATTCAAGCTAAAATTTCAGAAAATAAATTGACTATGGCTGGTGCGCCGTGTGCCATGTATCCTGATTATAAACCTGGCGATGCACAAACAAAAATTATTGCTTGCATACCTACTAATAAATTATGTACCGGAAAATGTGATGCCAACATGAAATGTTTGGAATGCAAAGCTAGTAAATGTGTAAAAGCTAAATATTTAGGTCCATACGAAACTAACCATATTGCTTATGAAGCAATTCAAAAATATATAACAGAACATAAGTTAACGATGAGTGGTGATATGCCTTGGGAAGAATATGAAAATGACCCGATGACTGAAAAAGATCCATCAAAATATATTACAAATGTATATTGGCCTATTAAGTAAAAATTGTAGCTAAAAAAAATAGTCAATAAAAAAGCGGCAATATCTATTTCGATACAGCCGCTTTTTTGTTTTAGGGGATTAGAAGTTGAGAATATTTTTAATATTCATCTTCATTAAATAAGAAATCATCTTTGGTCGGATAATCAGGCCAAATGTCTTCAATGCTTTCATGCAATTCGCCGTCATCTTCCAATTCTTGCAAATTTTCAACCACTTCAACTGGCGAACCTGAACGAATTGCGTAGTCAATCAATTCATCTTTAGTTGCAGGCCATGGTGCATCTTCTAAATGCGAAGCTAATTCTAGTGTCCAATACATTCTGTTTAACTGTTTAAATTTTCCGCAAACTTAACTTAATGATTCATAAAAACAAATATTGTTTTTTAAAATTTTTTAAAAAAACAATTTCTTAACTTTTAGTGAATATTTTTTAAAGCTCTTTTCTCAATCGAGCTACTGGAATATCCATCATATCACGATATTTAGCCACCGTTCTTCGAGCAATATTATAGCCCTTTTTATTTAACTCTTGCATTAAATATATATCACTCCAAGGTTTCTTTTTGCTTTCGATGGCAATTAATTCCGTTAAAATTTTCTTTATTTCTTTATTCGAAACTTCTTCGCCGCTATCTGTACTCATTGATTCACTAAAAAATGATTTTAAAGGAAAAGTGCCAAATTCAGTTTGTACATATTTGCTATTAGCAACCCTTGAAACTGTTGAGATATCAAGTTGTGTTGGTTCGGCAATATCTTTTAAAATCATTGGTTTTAAATCTGATTCATCACCAGTTAAAAAATAATTATACTGAATTTTCATTAATGTACGCATTACCGAAAGCATAGTATGTTGCCTTTGTTTAATGGCATCAATAAACCATTTAGCCGAATCTAATTTTTGCTTTACAAACAATATCGCATCGCGTTGTTGCTTATCTTTCTTTTCACTTTTTTCAAAATCTCGAATCATTTCTTTAAAGTGATTAGAGATTTTTAATTCAGGTGCATTTCTCGAATTTAAGGTAAGTGTAAGTTCGCCATCATTATTTATAATAATAAAATCAGGGATTACATAATAATCCATTTTACTATTTTCATTATAGCCGCTGCCAGGTTTAGGATTTAAGTGTGTGATTTGCTCTAATACAATTTTCAATAATTCATCATCAATGTCATATTCCTTGCAAAGCTTATCGTAATGTTTTTTTGTAAATTCATCAAAATGATTTTCTATTATTTTAATAGCCAATTTTACATAAGGTGTTGGATGTTCTTTTTTACGAAGTTGTATCAACAAACACTCTTGTAAGTTTCTAGCTGCAATTCCTGGTGGGTCGAATTGTTGAATTTCGTACAACAAATCATTTAATTCATTTAGAGTAGTATGTACATTTTGTGAAAATGCTAAATCATCAATCATAGCATCTAATGGGCGACGCAGATAACCATCATCATCAATGCTGCCAATAATATAATCGGCTACTAAAAATTTATGGTCGTCTAATTCCAACAAACCCAATTGTTGTTCTAAATGTTCATGAAAACTTTTCGTAACAGCATGTGGTATTGTTTTGTTATCATCGTCGTCATTGTAATCATCGCCCTGTGTTTTGTAATCAGGAGTATCTAAATTATCATCACTTAAATATTCCTCCATACTTAAATCCTCTGATGAGCTTGCATCTTCATCACTTTTTTCTTTTTCTAATTCATCATTACGCAATTCGTCTTCCACACTTTTTGTTTCGTAAATATCATCATCTGCGCTTGTTTTGGGGTCTTCTAAAGCAGGATTTAGTTCCAGTTCTTCTTTAATTCTATCTTCTAACTGAGCTGTGGGCACTTGCAAAAGTTTCATCAACATAATTTGTTGAGGCGACATTTTTTGCAATTGCTTTAGCGATTGATTTTGTGATAACATAAGGCGGATCTATTTCTACAAATATAAAAGTTAATTGTATTTAGCAAAGTGAAATTATTGGCAATAAAAAAGCGAACAAAGTGTATTGAAATTTTATAGGTGGTTAAATTTCAAATCTATTTGAAAACAATATTGACTACTTAACTATTTTATTCTCCATCATCGGCTTCACAATAACATATATCAACAAGAAAAATGAAAAAGCTATAGTAGGAATCAATAATATTTTAATGAGCATATTGGTAAAGCCGCCATCGGCATTCATCCAATAATTTACATGTACTAATACCAATTTAATATTTAATGAAAGTATGATGAATGCTGAAAGCCAAGCAACAATTTTCACCCAATTTTTAATTACATAATCACCCATTATTTTTTTATCGCTTACAAAATGAATCAAGGGAATTACAGCAAAACCCAATTGCATACTAAGCACAATTTGACTTGTAATGAGCAATGCAGTTAATTTGTTTTCACCAAAATATACCAAAGTGATTACAGCAGGAATAATGGCTAATGAACGGGTTAATAATCGGCGCAACCATGGTTTCATTTTTAAATCTAAATAACCTTCCATAATAATTTGCCCAGCTAAAGTACCTGTAATGGTGCTACTTTGTCCTGATGCAATTAAAGCAACTGCAAATAAAATTGGAGCCAATTGTGTTCCTAATATTTTATTGAGTAATTGATGAGCATCAGTAATTTCGCCTACATTATTCAATCCGTTTTGATGAAAAGCAGATGCCGATAAAATCAAAATTCCAGCATTTACAAAAAAGGCTAAGTTTAAGGCAATGGTAGAATCTATAAAATTAAATTTCAATGCAGTTTTAATATGTGTTGGTGTTTTTTCAACTTTTCTGGTTTGAACCAATGCTGAATGCAAATACAGATTATGCGGCATTACCGTAGCACCAATAATTCCAGTAGCTATTAATAAGGCTTCATTGCTTAATGAAGTTGGTATAAAACCTTTAGCAACTTCTACAATGGCTGGCTTAGCTAAAAATAATTCAACAAAAAACGAACAACCAA
>JBDKJJ010000049.1:0-3257 GCA_039796635.1 Bacteroidota bacterium | reverse complement strand
TCCAACGCTTGATTTCAACGCTTAAAGTTCGCCAAATTATCATATTAGCACATCAGCTAATTAGCATATTATCTTATCTAAAGTGAGCAAATGCTTTGTTGGCTTCTGCCATTTTATGAGTATCTTCTCTCTTTTTGAATGCAGCGCCTTCTTTTTTTGCTGCAGCCATTAATTCATTTGCTAATTTTTCAGCCATTGATTTTCCATTACGTTCACGGCTATAACGTATAACCCATTTCATTCCTAATGATATTTTTCTATCAGGGCGAACTTCAACTGGAATTTGAAAGTTAGCTCCACCAATACGTTTACTTTTTACTTCAACAGCTGGAGTAACATTTTGAATAGCTTCTTTCCAAGTAGTATAACCATCCATTTCAGATGATTGATTTTTATCAATTATTTCTAAAGCATCATAAAAAATTGTTGTAGCAATTGTTTTTTTTCCGCTCCACATTAAAGTGTTGATGAAACGAGTTACTAACTGATCATTAAATTTTGGATCTGGTGCAAGTAACCTTTTCGGGGCCTTTTTTTTACGCATTTTGTTTTTGTTTGAATATATTCACCTTACTATTAATTTAATAAGATTACTTAGTTAAAATTTATTTTTTCTTAGCAGGAGCTGCTGCAGCACCTGGTTTAGGACGCTTGGTACCGTATTTTGAACGGCTTTGCTTTCTGTTATTCACACCAGCAGTATCTAAAGCACCACGAACAATGTGATAACGTACACCTGGTAAATCTTTAACACGACCACCACGAATCAATACGATTGAGTGTTCTTGTAAATTATGACCTTCACCTGGTATGTATGCAATTACTTCGTTTTTATTTGTTAAACGAACTTTAGCAACTTTACGCAAAGCTGAATTTGGTTTTTTAGGTGTTGTAGTGTACACACGTGTACATACGCCACGACGTTGAGGGCAGTTATCTAACGCTCTGCTCTTTGACTTAGCACGAATAATCGTACGTCCTTTTCTTACTAATTGTTGTATTGTAGGCATTCCAATTTTTTTTGGGACTGCAAAAGTAGAAAATGAATTTTTAATAAACAACTATTTGTTGAGAAAAAAATACTTCCCATATATCAGCCATTTTTTGTCAATTAAAATCTTATTATTCTATTTTAAAATCAAACATTTTATCATCTTCTAAAAATCCTTCTAATCTATCACCAATTTTTATTGCCCCTACTCCACTTGGTGTTCCTGTATAAATCAAATCGCCTTGTTGCAAAGTAAAATATTGAGATAAATAATGAATTATGAAATTGAAATTAAAAATAACATTTGCGGTATTTCCAATTTGCTTTTTTTCTCCATTAATCAATAAATGAAAATTGATATTTTGTTTATCTGCAAATTTATCAGCCGCTACAAAATTTCCGATAACAGCTGAGTTATCAAATGCTTTTGCAATTTCCCATGGCAAACCTTTTGTTTTGCATTCATCTTGTAAATCACGTGCTGTGAAATCAATACCAACAGTAATTTCACTAATATAACGATGAGCAAATTCCTCGGCAATTGCTTTTCCGTTTTTACCAATTTTCAAAACTATTTCTAATTCATAATGAATATTATTGGAAAACGAAGGCATAAAAAAACTTTTGTTTTCACGAAGCAATGCAGTATGTGGCTTCATAAATACAACTGGTTTTGAAGGCACTGCATTGTTTAATTCTTTAGCATGCTCAACATAATTTCTACCAATACAAAATATTTTGCTCATATATTTTTAGTTTAAAAAACTTTTCCAGGATTCATTATACCTTTTGGATCAAATGCAACTTTTATCTTCTTCATTAATTCCATTTGGGTTGAATTAAATACAATATCTAAATAATCTTTTTGCACCAATCCAATTCCATGTTCGCCACTTATTGTGCCGCCTAATTTTTGTACTTCTGTAAATAATTCACGAATGGCAATGGGTAAAATATTTTGCCAATCATCATCATTTATATTTTCCTTTAAAATATTCACATGCAAATTGCCATCGCCTGCATGACCATAACATACACTTCTAAAATTATATTTTTTACCAATAGATTTTACTGCATTTAATAATTGCGGCAAAGCAGCTCTAGGCACCACAGTATCTTCCTCTTTATATATTGAATTTGATTTTACTGATTCAGCCACACCTCTTCTTAATCGCCATAAATCATTTTTTTGCTGTTCGCTTTCTGCAAATAATATTTCATCGCAATCCATTGCTGTTAATACTTCAGTTATTCGTTCACAATCATTCATTAATACTTCTGGACGAAATCCATCAACCTCAATTAACAAGTGCGCTTGTGTTTTATCACTTACAACCACCTTAACATTGTCAACATATTTCATAGCAAAATCAATGGCATCACGTTCCATAAACTCCATAGCACTTGGCGTAATACCTGCTTGAAAAATTTTTGCTACCGCCTCACAAGCCTTTTCTGCTGATGAAAACGGAGCTAACATCAACAATGTATGTGTTGGATGAGGAATTAATTTTAAAACAATTTTTGTAACAATACCAAGCAATCCTTCGCTTCCAACTATTAGTTGTGTAAGGTTAAAACCAGTGGCATTTTTTAAAACATTTGCACCAGTCCAAATAATTTCACCTGTAGGCAAAACCATTTCAAGATTTAAAACATAATCTTTAACAACACCATATTTCACAGCTTTTGGCCCACCACTATTTTCTGCAATATTACCACCAATAAAACAACTTCCTTTACTTGCAGGGTCGGGTGGGTAAAACAATCCTTTCTGTTTTACTGCATTTTGCAATTCTTCAGTAATCACACCTGGTTCAACAATTACTTGTAAATTTTCTTCATCAATTTTTAGGATTGATTTGAAATTTTTCATGCTAATACACACACCACCATACACTGGTAAAGCGCCACCGCTAAGCCCTGTGCCAGCTCCTCTTGGTGTGATAGCAATATTCTTTTCATTACAATATTTCACAATTTCACTTACTTGTAAAGTATTAATAGGAAATAAAACCACATCAGGCGGAAAGTTTAAATTTTCGGTTTCGTCACTTCCGTATTCTATTAATTTATCTTGCTGAATAGAAACATTTTCATTGCCACAAATGGCAATAAAGTATTGTACATCATCAGTTGTTATTTTATGAAAACTATTCATATGTAATTTAAAAGGAGAAAGGTATATTTTTATTTAATTTAAAACCATTAAAAAATGCCGCTTAATACTTTTACAAATTTGACCACTTTTAGTTGGGAATTCCAA
>JBDKJJ010000048.1:0-9612 GCA_039796635.1 Bacteroidota bacterium | reverse complement strand
GTTCGCTTTGTAAATCAACGCCCCAGCCTTCAATTAAATATTGAAATTTCTTTTTCTTATTGTGGTTTGAATCCTTCAAAATATCAATTGCCTCAGTGTATGTCAAACGAATAAATTCATTCTCAACACAGAATTTCAAACGCTCCAAAAGTCCCATTTCGCTACGTTCTGCTGTTGGTTTTTGATTTTCTTCTTCTGCCAATCTTTGATTTAAAAATTCTAAATCATCTGCATTTTTTGTGAGTGCTTGCCCGATACAAAACTTCAATAAGCCTTCTGCTAAATCAGCATTATCATTCAAATCATTAAAAGCTACTTCAGGTTCAATCATCCAAAATTCAGCAAGATGTCTTGTTGTGTTTGAATTTTCTGCTCTGAAAGTTGGACCAAAGGTATAAACTTCACTCAAAGCCATTGCACCGAGTTCCGCCTCCAACTGCCCACTAACAGTGAGGTTGGTACTTTTTCCAAAAAAATCTTCTTTATAATTTATTGTGCCGTCTTCATTTTTCGGAGGATTCAATTTATCTAAAACTGAAACCGAAAACATTTGTCCTGCGCCTTCTGCATCGCTTGCAGTGATGATGGGCGTATGCAAATACACAAATCCTTTTTGTTGAAAATATTCGTGAATGGCAAAAGCCAAAGTATTTCTAACACGATTCACCGCCCCGAAAGTATTGGTACGAAAGCGTAAATGAGCAATCTCTCTCAAAAATTCGAGTGAATGTTTTTTAGGTTGCAATGGATATTTTTCTGCATCGCTATCACCTAAAATTTCAATTGCAGTAACTTTCATTTCATATTTCTGCCCTTTGCCTTGTGAAGGAATAATTTCACCTGTTAAGCTCAAAGCCGCACCAGTTGTGATTCTTTTTAAAGTTGCTTCATCAGTATTCTGAAAATCAACTACGCATTGCAAATTATTATTAGTGCTGCCATCGTTCAAAGCTATGAATTGGTTACTTCTGAAAGTTCGTACCCAACCTTTTACTGTAGTTTCATAGTTCGCATTTTCTGACGAAATAATGGTTGCAATTTTTGTTCGTTTACTCATTTTATATTGAAGAATTATAATTAATGGCGAAGATAAAGCAAGCGTTTATAAATTTCATTATTTTCGCCTTCTCAAAAAAATTAATACACTTAAAAAATTATGGGTAGGATATTTGAAAAACGTAAACACAAGATGTTTGCCCGTTGGGATAAAATGGGAAAAGCATTTACTCGTATTGGAAAAGAAATTGCGATAGCGGTAAAATCAGGTGGCCCTGATCCTGAATCTAACGCAAAGCTTCGTACCATTATGAAAAATGCGAAAGCTATCAATATGCCTAAGGATAGAATTGACGGAGCTATCAAACGTGCAGCCAGTAAAGATCAAGCAAATTATGAAGAAGTTACGTTTGAAGGTTATGCGCCAGGCGGCGTAGGCATTTATGTTGAATGCGCTACAGATAATAATACTCGGTCAGTAGCCAATGTACGTTCATACTTTAATAAGCTGGATGGTGCTTTGGGTAAATCAGGCTCGTTAGATTTTATTTTTGAACGCAAAGGTGTTTTTAAAATAAAAAACGAAAACATAAATGCTGAAGAATTAGAGTTTGAATTAATTGATTTTGGTTGTGAAGAATTCATGTTTGATGATGAAGAAGGTGTAATAATTTTCTACACTCCATTCACTGATTTTGGCAAAATGACAAAAGCATTAGAAGACAAAAACATAAATGTAATCAGCGCTGAATTGCAACGAATTCCGAATACATTGGTGGATTGTGATGAAGCTACGGCTGAAAAAGTTTTAGCATTGGTTGATAAAATTGAACAAGATGATGATGTGCAACAAGTATTTCATAACATGAAATAATTTTATATTTTTACGAATAAAACCTAAACTAAAAGGGCCTTGTGTTTTGATTAACACAGGGCTTTTTTAATTTTGCAAAAACATTTCAAATTATGAAGCAAGTATATTTTTTAATCATCACAATATTGATTCTATCAGTATCATGCAGTATTTTAAAAAAAGATACTTTGCCAAAAATTGAAGAACCTACTGTGCAGTTTATCAATACTAAATGGGTATTAACTCATATTAACGGAAAAGCTATAGCTGTTAATTTTGATAAACCAGTTTATGTAAAAATAGTTGATGATAAAAGTTTTAAAGGCAACGGAGGCTGCAACCAAATTTGGGGCGTTTGTAAACAAATGAATACAGCTATACAGTTTTCAAACATTGGCAGAACTAAGATGCATTGTGAAAATATGCAAATTGAAGAAAAGCTAATCACAAACCTAAAGCTTGCCGAAGCCTATTTAATAACTGCTGACAAATTAAAATTGCTTACAAAAGAGAGTAAGGTGGTTTTACAGTTTCAAGCCATTGAAGAAAAAAAACAATAACATCAAGCTGCTTTTATTTGTTATTTTTGCAATCTTCACAAATGAACAATTCATATATTTCTTCAGCAAAAAAATTAGGAATTCTTGGCGGTGGTCAATTAGGTAAAATGTTGTTGCAATGCACCAACACTTGGGATGTTTATACCAAAGTATTAGAGCCGAGCGCCGATTCCCCTTGTCGCAATTTATGTAATGAGTTTGTTCAGGGCAGTTTGCAAGATTTTCAAACCGTTTATGATTTTGGTAAAAATTGTGATGTACTGACTATTGAAATTGAGCATGTGAATGTAGAAGCATTGAAAAAATTAAATGCTGAAGGTGTAAAAGTTCATCCTAATCCAATAGCGTTAGAAACTATACAGGATAAAGGTTTACAGAAATTGTTTTATCAAGAAAATAATTTTCCTACGGCTGAATTTGTGTTGTGTGAAAATAAAAATGAAGCGTTAGCAATTGCTGAAAAATGGAATTATCAAGCGGTACAAAAAAGCAGAAAAGCTGGTTATGATGGCAAAGGCGTTTTTGTATTACAGTCTAAAAATGAAGCAGAAAACCTGATGGATGTACCATGTGTGATGGAAAGAAAAGTGGCATTGAAAAAAGAAATTGCTGTCATTGCATCACGAAATGAAAATGGTGAAGTGAAATGTTTTCCATCTGTTGAAATGGATTTTCATGCAGGCGCAAACATGTTAGATTTACTACTGTTTCCAGCACAAATCGAAAAAGAGTTAGAAGATAAAGCAGAGAAAATTGCTGCCGAATTAATCACCAAATTCAACATTTGTGGTTTGTTAGCCGTTGAATTTTTTGTGGATGAAAACAATCAATTGTTAATCAATGAAGTTGCACCCAGGCCACACAATAGCGGACATCAAACGATTGAAAGCAGCATCACTTCGCAATACGAACAACATCTCCGTGGAATTTTGAATTTGCCTTTAGGCAGCACTACAATAAAAATGCCTTCAGCCATGGTGAATTTGGTTGGTGCTGATGGATTTGAAGGCGATGTATATTACGAAGGCATGGAAAAATGCATGGCGAAGGAAGGTGTAAAAATTCATATTTACGGAAAGAAAAAAACTAAACCATTTCGCAAAATGGGACATGTAACCGTTTTGCATCACGATATAAATGAAGCTAAAAAAACAGCCGAATGGGTAAAACAAAACTTAATAGTACGCAGCCTTTAGTAGGCATCATCATGGGTTCAGATAGCGACTGGAGTGTAATGCAAGCCGCTTCTGAGTTTTTGAAATCGCAAAACATTGCACATGAATGCACGATTGTGTCAGCACATCGTACACCGCAACGCATGATGGAATATGCAACTGAAGCTCACAAAAAAGGTTTGAAAGTGATTATTGCCGGAGCTGGTGGTGCTGCACATTTGCCAGGAATGGTGGCAAGTTTAACACCATTACCAGTGATTGGAGTGCCTGTAAAATCAAGTAATTCAATTGATGGTTGGGATTCGATGTTATCAATTTTGCAAATGCCCAATGGCGTTCCTGTTGCAACAGTTGCACTAAATGCTGCGAAAAATGCAGGCATTTTAGCCATGCAAATTTTGGGAACACAAGATGAAAAATTGCTGCAAAAAATGTTAGACTATAAAAAATCACTGAACGATGAAGTGATGATGAAAGTGAAAAATTTTCCTCCGAAAAAATAAATCAAGATGAAAAACAAAATATTTTTAATTGCTCTTTTCATTATAGTAGCAACTTTATTTGTTACTGAAGTGAATGCCCAATGCGCCATGTGTGGTGAGGCGGCTCGAACATCTTTAAAAGAAGGAAACACTACGGCTGCCAGCTTGAATAGTGGTATTTTTTATTTATTGATGGGGCCTTACTTATTGTTAATGGCTGGGGGAATTGCTTGGTGGCGCCATAGAAGTAAGATTAGAAAAATGCAATCGTTAAATAATTCATAATTAAAAATAATACAACTTTCAACTTCGTTAATCCAAAAAAAGCAATTAAACAAATGAATATATATTTCTGGAAAAAGAAAACTGATGATTCAGTTGAACCCAAAAAGAAAAAATCAAAAACTCGTGAATGGGTTGATGCTATTGTATTTGCAGTAGTAGCAGCAACTTTAATTCGTACATTTTTTGTTGAAGCTTATACCATTCCAACTCCATCTATGGAAAAAACATTGTTGGTTGGTGATTTTTTATTTGTAAGCAAACTTAGTTATGGCCCAAGGATTCCGAATACACCTATCGCTTTTCCTTTTGCTCATCATACTATGCCAGGCACAAACAATGTAAAGGCATATAGTGAATTAATTAAATTAGACTATCATCGTTTGCCAGGCTTCGGAACGGTTCAACGGAATGATGTGGTGGTGTTTAACTATCCTATTGAATATAAAATACCACGACCAGTTGATAAACGTGAAAATTATATTAAGCGTTGTGTTGGATTGCCAGGTGATAGCTTGAAGGTAATCAATTCGGTTTTATACATCAACGGAAAGCCTGCCTATAAAGCACCAGAAGGCGAAATGGAATACGTAATTATCACTAATGGCTCAGAACTTAATGATGAAATAATGCAAGAGTTAAACATCAATGAATATGGTCCTATCGGAAATAATTCATACCGTTTATTGGCCACTGAAGGAAGCATTGAAAAACTTAAAGCACTTGGCAATATTAAAAATGTAATTCCAGCTATCAGGCCTAACGAAACAATTGAAGAAATTTTGTTTCCTTACAATACAAAGAAATATCCTTGGAATGTAGATAATTACGGCACTATTTGGATTCCGAAAAAAGGAGCTACGGTAAATTTAGACTCTAATAATATCTGCTTTTATAGAGAGCTTATTACCATTTATGAAGGCAACACTTTAGTTGAAAACGGAAATCAATTTTTAATTAATGGCAAGCCTACAACACAATATACTTTTAAAATGGATTATTATTGGATGATGGGTGATAACCGCCATAATAGTGCTGATAGCCGCTTTTGGGGATTTGTGCCTGAAGATCATATTGTAGGCAAAGCTTGGATGGTATGGATGAGTTTTGATAGTAATGCATCAAACTTATTCAAAAAAATAAGATGGAGCAGATTGTTAAGTTTGATAAAGTAAGATTATTTTTGCTATAACGAATTTAAGTAATTATACAAATGGGTTTAATCAATACAGAAATAGAATTATCGAATCCAAAAGATTTAACACTTCAAACTATAAATACAAGTGCATTGGTAGATACTGGGGCTTTACACCTATGTATTCCAGAAGCGTTAGCCATTCAACTTAATTTACAAGAGTTCGAAAAACGTCCTGTAACTTTTGCCAACGGCGAAACCAAAATGTGTGCATATGTGGGCCCAATTTGTGTTCGTTGGAAAAATCGAATTTCATTTACTGGTGCAATGGTTTTAGGGAATGAAGTGTTGTTGGGTGCTATTCCGATGGAAGACATGGATTTAATTTGTATTCCATCGCTAAGAAAAATTGATGTAAACCCTTTACATCCTAATTTTCCTGCATCAGTTGCAAAATAATCTATTAATAAATCACCACACAATTTCCCTGCTTTACAAATTTTTTGCCGTCAGGTTTTTCAAATGATAATTGGTAAGTATAGTTACCTTGAGGAACTTCATTGCCTCCAAAAGTTCCATCCCAGCCTGTGTTATAGCTTTCGCTTGTAAATATTTTTTCACCTAATCTATTAAATACAATTAGGTTATAATTTAAAATATCAGGGAAGGTAATGATGGGCTTAAACACATTGTTTTTGCCTTTCGGAAAAATAGTATTAGGAATAAAAATTTCTGAATTAGGATGAATAACTAAATCATTTGAATAGCTTAAATTAAATGTGCCTAATAATGAATTTCTGAAACCAAATTGCGCTTGAATGCGATATTCAAAGCTATCTTGTGAAGCATATAAATCTCTTAATCCATCAGCCCATGAAGTTGAATCAGTTGGTGAAACTCCGCCAACAACAACAAATGATTGCCATGCATTATTGCTTCTTAAAATGGTGTAACCATTCAATAAAGCACTATCTATTTTAATTTTATTCCAGCTTAATTGAGTAACGTTTTGATTATCTACATAACCTGACAAATACATTGAATTTCCTTTTGCGCCTTCATAACTCCTGCCACAGCTATCAATTGAAAATACTTTATAAAAGTATTTTGTGTGATGAACATCGGCTGCATTATCAATAAAATATACTGGGGCTGTAGTAACGGGCTGAGTGAATGTAGTTGTACTTAACAGCGAATAATTAATATCATCAGTGCTTCTATAAATACTATACGCTTTTATATCAGCATCTGTATCAAACACTATTTGCAGTTTAATATCTTTATTATTTTCAACTGAACAATTTTTAAGCAAAGTATAAGTAGGTGGTTGAACTACATTAATTATAATGGTTATTAAATTTGATTTTGATACTATATTATTGCCGCCGCCTTCAGTTGCCTGAACATAAATTTGAACCGTATCACCATCTTTATAACCCGACAAAAACGTTGATAACTCAAGCGGTGTAAGTGTTTTTGCAATTTTAAAAGTATCATGGTTGAGCTTTACAAAAATATCATATCTATTCACTCCGCCTCTCCAATTGGTATAAGCATTCCAATTTAAACTAATTGTTTGGCTGCATCTATCAACTGAGGATTGTAAATAAATAGTATGTTGAGGAGTGGTATCATTAAACACATATTTTGAACCACAACTATCAATTGAACCAATAGTAAATGTTACGCTTTGTGTATTAGGGTTATAGGTACTATCTGTAAAAATTACAGTGTTATAGCCCCTTACAGTATCTAATGGATGAAAACTTCCACCAGCATAATAATAAATTTGATAAGCATAAGTTTGCGATGATGTGCTGGGTTCCCAACTCATCACCACTACATTTCCGTTAACTGTTATGTAATTTATCTTTGGAATTTTTAATTCATCATTTGCTGTATCGCTATTGGCTACAATGTTTCCTGCGCCGCAATTACAAACCGTTTGAATAAAATAAAAAATATTTTTATTGCTTTGTCCGTTAGCCCCAACATGAGTATATGTTGTAGTGGCTGCATTATTAATTGATGAGAGCAGAGTATAAGCACCTGCTTTGCCTGTAGAGGAAACATATACATCATAAGAAACAAAACAACCTGTAGGGCAGGGAGATGTAGGCACACTCCAATTTAATTGTATATCGCCTGACTGCAAAGTTTTAACACAATTTAAATGCACCACTGCTTGACCAAATCCCATCACAGGCAAGAGCATTAAAAACAATATGTATTTCAGAATTTTCAAGGTAAAATTAAAACGTAGTTTTTGCTGTTAATATTTTGCAATGCCTTACAAAATTAAACATTTAATTAAAACCATTTTTACAAAACAAAAAGTAAGCAACTGATTAGTTACTTTTGCAAACATGAAACAAGTTAGCATTCCTAAAGGCACACGTGATTTTTCGCCAGAAACAGTTCGTAAACGAAATTATATTATCAATACCATCCGCAGCACATTTGAGTTGTATGGCTTTGAGCCGTTAGAAACACCTGCTATGGAAAATATAGAAACCTTAACAGGAAAGTACGGTGATGAAGGCGACAAACTCATGTTTAAAGTGTTGAACAATGGCGAACTATTTGAATCAGCACAAAAAGCTACTAACAATAAGGAATTAATAAATGCAGTTTCAGAAAAGGCATTACGCTATGATTTAACTATTCCGTTTGCACGATATGTAGCCATGAATCGTGGTACACTTTCATTTCCATTTAAGCGCTATCAAATTCAACCGGTGTGGAGAGCAGATAGACCACAAAAAGGACGCTTTCGTGAATTTTATCAATGCGATGCTGATGTGGTAGGCAGCAATAGTTTGTTGAATGAAGTGGAGCTATTAAACATTTATACTGATGTTTTTAAAAAGTTAGGCGTTGAGGTAGAATTAAGAATTAATAACAGAAAAATTTTGGCTGGATTAGCGGATTGGATAGGCGCTTCAGAACGATTAACGGATTTGACAATTAGCATAGATAAGTTAGATAAAATTGGATTAGATGGCGTAAAAACAGAATTAGAAAAAAATAATTTTACTGAAAATCAGATTCAAAAAATTGAATCCTTTTTAAAAATTGAAGGAACAACCGCTGAAAAAATCAATCTACTAAAATCCATTTTTGAATCTGTTGAAATTGCACAAAAAGGAATTGCAGAATTAGAAGAAGTTTTACAAAAATCATCCATCATAAATCTTCAATCATCCATCGTAATTGATACCACTTTGGCTCGTGGCTTAAATTATTACACAGGAATTATTATTGAAGTGAAAGCTAAAAATGTACAAATGGGTAGCATTGGCGGCGGCGGACGTTATGATGATTTAACAGGCATTTTTGGTTTCCCGAATATGAGTGGCGTAGGCATTTCATTTGGGTTAGATAGAATTTATGAAGTGATGGAAGAATTGAAATTGTTTCCTACTGAAATGAAAAATGCTACTCAAGTTTTGTTTATCAATTTTGGTGCTGAGGCTGAAAGTTTTTCTTATTCCTTATTACAAAAAGTAAGGCAACAAAATATTTCTGCCGAGCTATATCCTTCTTCTGAAAAAATAAAAAAGCAAATGGAATATGCCAACAAAAAGCAAATTCCGTTAGTAATTTTAATTGGTGAAGATGAAATGAAATCAGGAAAATTCGGCGTAAAAAATATGCAAAGTGGCGAACAAAAAATTTGTACCGAAGCCGAATTGTTAGCGTTAATAAAAGGATGAGTATGATTTCGGTGATATAGCAGATGAGCCTTAAGCCTAAGAAATACAAACTACGACGGGTTGATTTATTTTAAATAAAAGTCATTAAAATCGGTCATTATGGATTTGAAATTCGATTCGACACAACATTAAGCTCTTGCAAGTTGTTTCTTGTATTGATCGTTTAAATTATTAATTTTGAAAGAAAATACTATGGATATTCAAGCTCTTCGTGAAACAATTTCAAAATTAGAAAATCAACATTATAGGGCTATTCTACAGAATTTAGAGGTAACCCTCCTTTTGAATTCACATTTGGAACCAATTAAGTTTAAAGGTTTAGTTTCTATTGCGGAATTTATTAAAACAGAAGAAAACGCATGGGCTAATATTATTGATAAAAATCCAAAAACAGATTTGGTCATTATTATATA
>JBDKJJ010000047.1:0-8271 GCA_039796635.1 Bacteroidota bacterium | reverse complement strand
GAAGTAAAGCCATTTGAAATTGCTGAAACAAAATTAGAAGGATTACCTGAAAACATTGATAATAAAAGGATTTCAGCTGATGGCAAATTTGTTTTATTTACGCAAGATGTGAAAGTAGATAAAATAACTGGGGCAGATTTTTATTCGGATTTACCAAAATCGAATGTAAAAATTTACAACAGTTTAAATTATCGTCATTGGGATGAATACGAAGATGGTAGCTATAGTCATGTGTTTGTTGGGAAAATTGAAGGCGGTAAAGTATCTGATATAAAAGATATTATGAAAGGTCAAGCTTTTGATTGCCCACAAAAACCGCATGGAGGAAGTGAAGATGTTATTTTTTCTGCGGATAGCAAAAGTATTGTTTATGTTACTAAACAAAAATCAGGGACTGCTTATGCCATTAGCACCAACACTGATATTTTACAATATGATATCGCTACAGGTTCTACAAAAAATCTTTCTGAAAATATGATGGGCTATGATATGGCGCCGCAGTTTTCAAAAGATGGAAAATACATGGCTTGGTTAAGTATGAATAGAGATGGTTTTGAAGCAGATAAAAATGATATTTATGTTTTAGAAATTGGTACAACTAACAGCATTAAAGTAACTCAAGCATGGGACGAAAGCGTTACTGGATTTAAGTTTTCAAATGAATTAGCTACTAAAATTTACTTCACTGCTTATGTAAATGGAACTGAACAATTGTTTGAAGCCACTTACGGAATGCCTGCTCCTAATGTTAGAGTAAGAAAACCTGAAATCAAACAAATTACTTCTGGTCAGTTTGACATCAACGCCTTAATTGGTCAGTCGCAAAAAAATATGATGGTTAGCCGAAGCGACATGAATCATGCTTCAGAATTGTATTCGGTTAATTTAGAAAATGGCGAAATGAAACCATTGACACATGTGAATGACAACATTTACAATTCCATTTCATTAAGCAAAGTTGAAGCAAAATGGTTTACAACTACTGATGGAAAAAAATTGCAAACATGGGTAATCTATCCGCCTAATTTTGATGCGTCAAAAAAATATCCAACCTTGTTGTATTGCCAAGGTGGACCTCAAAGTGCTTTATCTCAATTCTATTCCTTCCGTTGGAATTTTCAATTGATGGCTGCTCAAGGTTATATTGTGGTAGCGCCCAACCGCCGTGGTATGCCAGGACATGGTACAAAATGGAACGAACAAATCAGTGGTGATTGGGGCGGACAAAGTATTCAAGATTATTTAACGGCTATTGATTCTGTTTCAAAAGAACCTTATGTAGATGTAAACCGCAGAGCTGCTGTGGGTGCAAGTTATGGTGGTTATAGTGTATTTATGTTAGCTGGTGTACATAATAATCGTTTCAAATCATTCATTGCTCATGATGGCGTTTTTGATACTAGAAGTTGGTATGGCACTACCGAAGAAATGTGGTTTGCTAAATGGGATATGGGTGGTGCTCCTTGGGAATTAAACACTACAAGTTATACCAAATTTAACCCAATGGAATACATCAACAAATGGACTTCGCCTATATTAATTTATCAAGGTGGGAAAGATTACCGTACGCCTGAAGGGCAAGCGCAAGAAGCTTTTAACGCTGCTCAATTGCGTAATATAAAAAGTAGATTAGTGTATTTACCTGAAGAAAATCACTGGGTAATGTCAGCACAAAACGCATTAGTATGGCAACGTGAATTTTATAAATGGTTAAGTGAAACGTTGAAGTAATTTTATTGATAACAAAAAGACTCGATTAAAAAATTAAAAATGCCCCAAAAAGTTAGACACTAATTGGGGCATTTTTTATGGAACTAAAGTGAAATAATACCGATTAAGTTTTCAATATAGTCCATCCGAAGAAATCAGGACGTTTCACTCATTTGTACTATTTTCAAACTGTATCGGCATTCACCACTTCACAACTCCAAAATAGTTTGGACTATTTTGTTGATGGCATTGGTATAACTACAGAAAAAAATCTTAATACCAAATCTACGATTAAGATAGCCTTTTCATTTAAATACTTAAATCACTTTCTATCTTACCAAGGTAAAATTACCTGAAATAGGAATTAATGACCCATCTTCACATAATACTTGCAATTGATACATGTACACATCACAAGTGGCTGGTGTACCATTGAATGTGCCATCCCATCCTAATTCGGGCACATTAATCAATATGTGTTCTCTGCTAAAAACCTCACATCCCCAACGGTTATATATTCTTAAAAATTGAAGTTCTTTCACACCTCTTCCTTGAATATAAAAAAATCTATTTTCGTATTTAGCTAAAAGTTTTGGTTCAAATGCGTTTGGAATATAAAGCGATTTATTTTTATCGCACAACACTTTAATGGTTACGTTTGCTGAGTCGGAACATCCATGTAAGTCATTAATTATAACTTTGTAAGTTGTATTTACATCAGGATTTACAATTACATCTTTACAGGTATCGCAATTAATATTTATGTTGGGTGTCCATTTATAAAGCAAAGCATTTGAATTAGTAGTTATTTTAAATTGCTGACCAGCAAAAATTTTAGCTTCAGTAGGTGTTACTGTAATATAAGGTTTTGGTTTGAAAATATTCAAATGCACAACTGTGCTACTATCCATATTGCAAGTACCAAAAATAAAAACACGATAATTTGTTGAGTCATTTACAGGAACATATATCTCGGCTTGATTAGATACAATTTCGCCAGTCATTAAATTCTTCCACATATAAGATACGCCGCCATGTGCAAATAAATGAATGGTATCACCCATACAAACAGTTGTATCGCTGCCAGCATAAGGCGTTACGTAATTTATCATTCTTACGGTAATTGCGCTGGTATCTCTGCAACCAAATTGATTGGAAACAGCTAATGCAAAAGAATCTGTTTTGAATATTTTAATGGTAGGCTGCGGCACAAACGGATTTGGCTTGAAAACATTAGGCTGTGTTGGTCGGAACCAATGATAGGAATAATTTGGTAAAGGAGGACAACCAATCAATGTAGGAATACCTTGACATGCTGAATCTAACCCACCAACACAAGCTACTGGCAATGGCAATACTTTAAATGTATCAACTACTGAAGATGTACAATTATAGTTTGATGTGACTGAATAGGTAGCGTAATAATCAATCGGATTTATATGGCCATTATTAATGTATGTTTTTGGAACATTATTAGGTGCTATACTCGAATTATAATCAGGGCTTGCATCGCCAAATCTGATATGATAATTTTTGATGCGAATAAAATTACTTGAGTTATTGGTGAAAAATGTTTGCAATGGTGAACAAGAAGCTTTATTGCCATTCAAAACTTTTGGAGTTGGTATTTGGGCTATACAAAATTGTTTTACTAATGTATCTGCACAGCCAGATATTGATCGAACAATTAACATCACATCAAAACATGTATCAGGCAAATTTGTAGGCAATCCATATGTATGATTTATTTGTTGAAAACTACCAGCAGTAGTGGAACTGCCATCACCAAAAAACCATTGCTGTGTAACACCTATTGAAGGCGATGAAGTACTATTGAAATGTACATTGGCAATATTACCACATACGGTATCATGGCTTTGTGTAAATGCTACATTGATTCCAGAAAGCACTACAATTAAATGTTTCAAGCTTGTATCAACGCAGTTGTGAATACTACTATCTAACAATACAACTTGATAATTGCCAGGTGTAATAAAACAATGATTTGCATTTTGTGTATTGGCTTTAGGTGTAGTATTTGTCCAATCAAAATACCATGTATAACTTTTAATAGGGTCAAAATTTACTGATGTGTTGGTAAATGTTACACAATCATTTATGCAAATAGTATCAGGCGAACTTATGAATTGAGAAAGTGGTTTCGGGTGAACTTTTACAAAAGGCAATTCGATGGTATCGGTGCAACCAAAAATAGATTTCATTGCAAGCATCATAGTATATGTGCCAGGAATAGCAATAACTACATGAGGTTGATGTTGATTATACGTAGAAACAATTAATCCGCCACTATTTTTCAACCACCATTTATAGTTCAATGTATCAAGTGCATATAATCCTTTAATTGATAAATCACTCATTACTACATCAGCCTTCTCACAAAAATCTGTTTGATAGGGCAACCAAGAAAAATTTGCCGATACTCCATCAATGTGCACTGTATCTGACAATGGATAACTACATCCCAAGCCATCATCAATAATAGCTTGAACCAATTTATGACCAATAATATTATAAGTATGACAAAAATTATAAATGCCAGATGATGTATGATTTAATAAATCAAATGTACCATCGGGGTACTGAATAATAGGACTTAATACAGAGTTGGTGTTTAAAGAACAACAGATTGTATCTCCTCTACAACCGTAAACATTGCTACATGATAGATTCCCTAAAGGCCCTTCTACATGTATTGTTTTACAAGTAGAATCAACGCATCCATCTATATTTGTAATTTTCCAACACAAAAAATAATCGCCAGGGTATCCAATTGGTATTCCAATTTTTTTTGGCAAGCCTCCTGGGTCATTAATTGAATATGTAAAGGTTGAAAAATAATTAAGCGCTGTTGATTTCATAGTTACAATAATTTTATCATAAGCACCTGTAGATAAATTTGTAAGTGTATCAAAAATACCAGGACATGAAATGGTATCACGGCTTTTAAATCTTGCTACTGGATTAGCCACATGAATTCGAATACAAGTATCATCAGTGCATCCATAAAAATTACTGACTTTTAAATTCAAATAATAATATCCTAAATTATTAAAAGTATAGCTGAAGCCAGAAGTCGATGTTGAGTTACAAGGATTGTTCACTGCGCAAGCAGTTGTATTCAAACTCCAACATGTATTGGAAATTAACCCCCCTGAGCAATTGTTAAAATTTACTATTTTATTTTGGCATATTAAAGTATCAGGCATAGGCACTGTGCAAGCTTGCAAACCATTTATTACTGGTAAAGCAATATATCCACTTTTTATGCAACCTCCTACACTGTATATATCATAATGAATATTGTTGGTTGTGGTTATATTATAACAAATGGTATCAGTAGTCCAATATCCTTTATATGTTCTTATTGTTCCATTTCCGTAATCTATTACTGTTGAATCTGGGGTATCTCCACAAAAAACAGTACTATTATGCATTATTAAACATAAAGCACAAGTAGGTGACAATGGAGTGTGATAAATATTAGGTACTATTTGCTTAATAAAAATGGTATCCATAACTGAATCAATACAACTACCTACCAATTTTAATTTCACTATAAATCTTCCGCAAGAATCATAGTGATGACATGGTCTTAACAATGAAGTATCAGCTGAGCCAGCCTTCATTGTATCTTTTTTACCATCGCCATAATCCCAAATTATATCGTAATTATAAGGCCTTCCAGGCTTTGAATGTTCGGATGTAAAGCACCAATCTTTTGTATTACATTGTGAATGGTTTGTATTTGCAGGGCTTAATTCAAGCTTTGCTTTATAAGCAATTGGATTAGCAAAAATAGAAACCGAATCTGGCGGACATCCTAATGAATCATTACTGGATATCATTGTAATCTTATAAATACCAGTATTACAAAAACAATGATTAATAGGAGGTGGTTGCGAACCAATAGGAACTACATAATTATAAATTACAGGAGCCCCACAAATACCTTGGTCTACAATTATTTTAACTTTGGTTGGAACAACGGCTGTTGGAAAAATTTTAAAACCAGGGATTATTTGTAAGCAATAACCATTGGTATAATTACATGAATAATTTAATACCATATTGCCAATAATACCTTTAATTGTAATGGCATTAGGCACAAAATAGGAAGTATCAATACAGCCATTATTATTGATTTTATATCTGGCATCAAACAAACCAACATCGCTTACACAAAGTATTGTAGTATCACAAGTATTAGAAATTGCTGATGGCACTATTGAACCATGTTGTAAAAAAGAAAAAGAACAACTTGTATTACAAGCACCTAAGCCTTTTTTCGCTTTATCTACACTCGGCATTATACTAAAACAAGCTTCTCGTTTATTCAAACATTGAATAGCTGGTGTGTAGGTTATATTGGTAGAAACTAAATGACCAATAGTTACAACACTTTTTTTAACTATTGTATCAGGACATATAACTCCTCCCATGCTATGTGGAAAATGAATTACTTTAACTGTAAAACAAGTATCTATAGCACTTGTATAACAATGGGTGGCAGTAGGTGAAGTAGTGTGTAATGGTGGAGTGCCGTCGCCAAATATATATATGTATGCTGAATCTGCTAACGGATAAAGTGTATCTGTAACACTTGTTAATACTGAAATTGTAGCACAAGTGCTGCCACAACTTTGTGGTGTTTGCGTAATATTAACATCCCCAAATGGTTTTGATTGAGAGATATTTATCGAACTAAAACTACAACATCCTCCATTTGCAGCAGTTTGACATACTTGTAAATCAATAGTTTGTCTCCCAAAATTCGGAAAGGAAATACAACCCGTAGTAGTGGTAGAAAATGGAATACTTGAAAGTCCGTTTGAATACCATGAATATAAACAACCTGCATTGACAGAAAATGGAAATGATTGAAAGCAGAAATTATGATTTGTTGAACAATGAACTGTATCTATTACATTTTGTGTAATCATAGCATTAGGCGATGGATACACAGTAACTTGAAAACACCCATTAAAGATTGTTGTACATCCACCACAACTACTTGTTACTAATCCTCCTTGAATACAAACATCATATACTATTGGAGAGCTATTCCCTGCACAAGGAAATGTAATTCCATTATAAGTATTTGAATTAACAGTGCCCAAATTTATTGGTGCACCGCCACCTACAGGTGTGGCAATAATTGTTGCCGAGCCAGTACAATTGGCTCCGGTATTAGGATTATTATGCGTTCTTAATAACATTGAAAAGGACTGTCCGCAACATATTTTATTTGCAGTTGCAATAAAACTATCCACTACAATTGTTTGCAAACAAACTGCCTTTTTAACGGTATCTATTCCTTTACAACCTGTAATTGAATCTTGCACTTCAACAATAAAATCATAGCAACCCAAATTATTAAACGTGTGTGAAAAATTTGCATTTCTTGTTGGCCCTATCAATGGTAAAGCAGGTGGTGTATTTAATGGCGGAAACCAAATTTTATAAATACCACTTCCAATTAATGGATTGGCTGAAACATTTAAATTTAGTGTGCTTGGCGCTATACATAAGTTTCCTGACACTACATTTATGTGTGGTATTGGAGCACATGGAACATTTATATAACATGGTTTTGTAATAACTTTTGAGCAACCATGTGCATCTGTTGCTGACATGGTTACTGTGTAACAAGGAGGTGATGTATTTTTGCAAACATAATTATGGGCAATATTACTTAATAAAGGGGTTGTAGCTGTTAAATTATCTCCAAAAAACCAGTTAATAGGGCCATATGGCGGTGTTCCTGATGAAATCAAAGGAGTAAAATTGGTTAGCAAATCTCCACATTGAAATGTATCGCTTGCTACAAAATTTAATATAGGAAATGGATATGAAATTGCTACACATGCACAAGTTGAATCCACTGCACCGGTTTGCCGATTATAAATACTTAAACAAACTTTATACGATCCTGCCACCGTTAATGAATAACCTGTATTTGTATGAGCTAATAAACCAGCCTTTGTAGTTACAAAAGTTAATCCATAGGGCCCAACACAATTTAAGGATGAACTAATTTGCATTCGCCATACTGCTGAATCATAATTACCGCTTGAGCAATTATTTAAGGGTAAAAAAAATGAACCACATTGTGTAATAGGTAAAGACTGCCCACTTGCTGCTGAAAAACAAGCTACTGGAGCTTGTGCTTTTGCATCCACTAAATTTATTAGCAATAAAACGGCGAAAATTAATTTAAAAAAATTTTTCATGCAAAGGGCTAATTTACAACTATTACTAAGTAATTAAAGGCCTAGTTTAAAACCATACAATCCACATGTACATATAGTAATACAATATTGCATTTTTAAAGCATGAAATGTTTAGGTTAAGTGTTAGACTTTATTCAAGTAATATATGTTGCATAATAAAAATCAGACACTATTAACTATCAAGCTAAGTTATACCGATTACGTTTTCAATATAGTCCATCCCGAAGAAATCGGGACGTTTCACTCATTTGTACTATTTTCAAACTGTATCGGCATTTACCACTTCACAACTCCAAAATAGTTTGGACTA
>JBDKJJ010000046.1:0-3318 GCA_039796635.1 Bacteroidota bacterium | reverse complement strand
CCTTTACATATTCTAATTGCTGAGTACTTAAATTTTCGGCCAATAATAAATTAGCAATACCTATTACACCATTAATCGGAGTTCTGATTTCATGGCTCATGTTGCTTAAAAATTCACTTTTCACTTTTAAAGCTCTTTGTAGTGCATCTTCTGATGCTTTTCGTTGTTCAATTTCTTCTTCTAATTTTTCATTTGCTTCAAAATAGGAAGTAATTAAACCTGCTACTTCGCCAAATTCGTTGGTTTTATGAGTTAAATGTTCAATTTCAGAGCTTTCATTTTTTTGTAATGCTTTTGAAATACTTGCCAATGGATTTACAACACTTTTTATAAAAATCACAAAGAAAACTAATGAACAAGCTACAATGATACTGATAAAAAATATAAATGAAATTAATACAAATTGGCTATAGGCTTTTATTTCAGGCTGAAATACAACTGCTTTGATGTACAGATTTTTATTATCATAAAACGGAATAGTTTTATAATAAGTAATAACTGCTTCTGAAAGATTTGTGTTTTCTTCATGATTTTCATTATCAGGTGAAATAGAATAAGTTACCTGAGCGTTTGTTTTTTTAAGATTTGCAAAGTATGAATCATTTAGTCGGCGTCCGCAAATTAAATACCCAGCAGGTGTTGAAGTTCGCTTCACATCACTTGATAATTGAGTAGGAGCAGTAAATACTTCAATAAATTCATTATTTAAGGGTACAATGCAATGCAAAAAGTGCTTTTTCTTTAACGAATCAAAAAAATTAGATGGTAAAAAAGATAAGTACTTTGTTTCAAATTCATTTTTGATTGAGGCATTGTAAACTGTTTCCGTTTTATAATCAGTGATTAAAATAAATTCAGCTCCGTAATTAGTGTGTTGTAATGAATTGGTCATGTTTTCGGTCATCCATGCTGTATCCTTTGTTTTTGTCGCCTTGTAAAAATCATCCCAAAATGAATTTTCATATACATATGATTCAATTTGACCACCGTTAGTTTTTATTAGATAATCAGTTTCTTGCTTTGATTGAACTAAATGTTCTTTCAGAAGTGTATTGATTTTTGACGAAATTAAATAATCTAACAATCCGGCTGATAATAGCACCATTGAAATAACTGCTACTAGTATTATTGTAACCTTTTTACGTGTGGTCATAAGCAATAGGTTTTAGATTGAAACAAGTCAATCAATTAAATAAGAAAGTTTGTTGAATTACACTCATTCAAACCTATGTACTAAAAAAGGAAAAATGAATAGGGTGAATACAGCAAATCACTACGTTTATTCACGTAGGATAATTTGTTTTTAAGAATTAATTATTTATTTCTTCGCTGCCAGTGCAAATCCCAATAGGTAATAAGGCTGCTAATCAGCATTAGGCTTCCACCTAAAATAAATGGTGCACCTGGAAAATTTACTGGTGCTTTATCTAAAGTAAAATAATAAAATGTTGAAGTCATCATGATAGGCCCAACAATACTTGTAGCACTCATTAAGCTAGTTAAACCACCTTGTAATTCACCTTGATGAGTTGGCGGCACTTCTCCAGCCATCATGGCTTGCAATGCAGGGCCCGAAATTCCACCTAAACAATACGGTACTAAAAATACAAACATCATCCATGTTTGTGTAGCAAAGGCAAATAGAAACATACCTAAAGCGTACAATCCAAATCCTAAATAAATACTTTTTTCATTGCCTAATTTTGGGTTGATATATTTTATTAAAACACCTTGAACCAAACCCACCAATACACCTACTAATCCTAAAGAATAACCAACCATATCTTCACTCCATTTGAATCTATAAATTGTAAAATAACTCCAATTGCTTTGCACGGCATGTGAGCCTAATGCTAAAAAAATAAAAGCAATTAAAAGTCCTAAAATATTTTTGTATTTGCTTAATTGAATTAAAGTACCAATTGGGTTTGCTTTTTTCCACTCAAATGCTCGTCGGTTTTCTTTACTTAATGATTCAGGTAAAATAAATAAACCATATAGAAAATTCAATAATGATAATCCTGAAGCTAAATAGAATGGAACTCTTAAACCGAATTTTGCTGAAAGCCCTCCTAACATTGGGCCAATAATAAAGCCCATTCCAAAGGCAGCTCCAATCATCCCAAAATTTTTAGCTCTATCTTCGGGTGATGAAATATCAGCAATATATGCGGATGCGGTGGTGAAACTTGCCCCGGTCATTCCTGCTATTATTCTACCTACAATTAGCCAGTTATAAGATGGAGCAAAGGCCATGATTAAATAATCAAGTCCGAATCCTAAAAGCGAAAATAATAAAATGGGGCGGCGACCATATTTATCACTCAAATTTCCCATGATGGGTGAAAATAAAAATTGTGCAATCGAAAATGCAAAAAGTAAAACACCACCCAATTTACTAGCTTCATTAATAGGTATATTTTCCATTTGTGATAACAATCGTGGAAATACTGGAATGATAATTCCAAAACCTATTACATCAATCAGCAAGGTTACAAAAATGAAACCTATTGCGGCGTTTTTGTTTTTCATTATTTAAATTGTTGTTGGCAAAAATATAACAATGATATTAAACTATAAGGTTAAATCTAATCCTATTTTTATCTTTGTCATACAAATAATAAAAATGACAACAGATAATTTGAAAGCCCTTAGGGAGCGTACCGCTGCTTTACGGCGGTTTCTTTGACATTGATAATCGAACAGAAAAACACCGTCAGGAAGAAGCGTTGACACTTTCGGCCAATTTTTGGGATGATCCTAAACGTGCTGAAAGTATTATGAAATCTATTAAAACAGAACTTTTTTGGATTAATGCTTATAAGCAAACTGATACTGCTGTTGAAGATTGTGGCGTATTGCAAGAATTTTTTGAAATGGGTGAATCAACTGAAGATGATGTTGAGGCGCAATATCAAACAGCAATTATTGAAGTGGATGATTTAGAATTTAAAGCTACATTAAATAAACCTGAAGATTCATTTGGAGCAGTACTGACTATCAATGCTGGAGCTGGAGGAACGGAGAGTTGCGATTGGGCAAGTATGCTGATGCGTATGTATATTAAATATGCAGAAAAGCAGAATTTCAAAGTGAGCGAAATGGAAAGAACGGATGGTGATGTAGCTGGTATAAAATCCATCACATTAGAGATTGATGGTGAATTTGCTTACGGATTTTTAAAGGCAGAAAGTGGTGTACATCGCTTAGTTCGCATTAGTCCATTTGATTCAAATGCACGTAGGCATACTTCTTTTGTAAGTGTGTTTGTTTATCCAATTGTAGATGATACTATCGAGATTGAAATTAAGCCTGCTG
>JBDKJJ010000045.1:0-3120 GCA_039796635.1 Bacteroidota bacterium | reverse complement strand
CAAGGAAGTGAGCATTGTTGGGTATTTGATATCCATCAAGCGAACATTTACTTCAAAAGGCGATAAAATGTATTTCGGAACTTTTATTGATTTAGATGGCGAATGGATTGATACTGTACATTTTCCGCCATCGGCAAAAGCCTATCCTTTCAGCGGTAATGGTTGTTATTTATTAAAAGGAAAAGTAGTAGAAGAATTTAATTTTAGATACATTGAAGTGAAATGGATGAAGCGATTGAGTACAAGGAATAGGGAATAGAAAATCGTTATTGTTTTACTCTTCATGCATTTTAATTTCTTCAGCTATCAATAATTTTTCTTGCTTGAATTTTAAAAATAATTGAGCTACAGCTATTACATCTTGCTTGCAATATTTTGCAATTCGTTTTAAATTATTGTCATGATAGAAAACGGAAGCAACATCTTTTCCTTCCATATCTGATTTCGGAGTTTCAATACCCATTATTTCTGTAAGCAATGATAAGCTTGTATAGTGTTTGTAATCTCCAAATTTCCATAGCTGAAGTGTATCAATTAAATGACCAACTTCAAATGATTTTTTTCCTGATAAATCAAACAATAATGGAATAGGAATTGAATTCACCATCATGCGCCTACAAATAAAAGGCACATCAAATTCTTTTACATTATGACCAGCAATAAACCTAAATTCATTTCTACCATTAAACAATTCAGCAAAATTTTGAAGTAGTTCAAATTCATTTTCATTGGTGAATGATTTTACACTGAAAATTTTATTTCCATTTTCAATTTTAAATCTACCAACTGAAATGCAAATGATTTTTGAAAATTCTGAATAAACACCAGCATGATGAAAATAGCCATCACTTGAATTCATGGCTTCATCATGACTTATGTAGTTATATTTTTTATCCCAATGTTGTTGCAATACACTTGAAAGTTGGCTGTAATCAGAAACCAAGGGAACGGTTTCAATATCAATAAATAAGATTTGAGAAATTGGATAATTAGCTAAAAGTTTCATGAAAATTATTTGAAGTAAATGTAGAAATATTTAATACAAATATCATCATTCTTGTTTCTTCAATCCTTCCACCACTACTTGCGCTTTTTGAATACCAACGATAGCAGCAATTTCATCAAATGTTGCTTGACGGATTTTTTCAACTGACCTGAAATGCTTTAACAGCTTGGTATTGGTGGACTGACCAATACCTTTTATTTTTTCTAATTGTGGTGTTAATGTGGCTTTATCTCTTTTGTTGCGATGATGTGTGATGCCAAATCTATGCGCCTCATCTCTTAAATATTGTAAGATTTTTAGTGAAGCCGATTTCTTTGAAATGTGCAATGGTATTGAATCATTCGGCACATAAATTTCTTCCAATTTTTTTGCGATAGAAGCTAATCCAACTTTACCAATCAAATCTAATTTCTTCAAACTTTCATACGCTGCGGATAATTGACCTTTACCTCCATCAATCAAAATGAGTTGTGGTAATGAACCAGCTTCTGCAATCAACCGACTGTAGCGGCGTTCAATCACTTCTTCCATCGAAGCAAAATCATTTGGGCCTTCAACAGTTTTGATATTGAAATGACGATAATCTTTTTTGCTTGGTTTTCCATTTTTAAAAACCACCATCGCACTAACTGGGAAATCGCCTTGAAAGTTAGAGTTATCAAAGCATTCAATATGAAATGGAACTTCCGCTAATCTGAAATCGGTTTGCATTTGTTTCAGCACTGAAAAATCTTCTGTCTTCAAAGTATTGTCAGGATTGGCTGACAAAGTTTTATCACGGAAATAAATCACGTTCTTTTCACTCAAATTAAGCAAATGTTTTTTGTCACCAATGATGGGAACTGTGATTTGCAATTTTTGTTCAAAGTCTGGTAAATCAAACGGAACAATAATTTCAGGTGATTCACTATTGAATTTTGTTCGCAAATATTCAATCGCATATTCTAATAATTCTTCTTTGGGTTCATCCAACTGCTTTTTCAATTCAATGCTGTAACTCTGATTGATAGCGCCATTCACCACTTTCATATAATTCACAAACGCCAAATTATTTTCTTGCGAAATAGTGAATACATCTACATTTGAAATGGTCGGACTCACCACTGTACTTTTCTCTTTGAAAGTTTTTAATGCTTCCATTTTCTTCTTCGTCCAATCTGCTTTTTCAAATTCCAATTTCTCCACTTGTTCTGCCATATCATTTTGCAAAACCTCCAACACCACACTGGTTTGACCTTTGATGATATTTTTAAACTGACGAATAAATTCATTGTATTCCGCTTCGATTTGTGCGCCGATACATGGACCTTTGCAATTACCAATATGATATTCCAAACACACTTTAAATTTGCGTTGCTCAATATTTTTTTGTTGCAAATTGAGCGAACAAGTTCGGAACGGAAATAATTGTTTCGCTACTTCCATCACCGTATAAACAGCAGTTCCTGAAGGATAAGGACCAAAATATTCCGAGCCATCTTTAATGATTTTTCTTGTTTGAAAAACTCTTGGGAACGGTTCTTTTTTAATACAAATCCAAGGATACGATTTTCCATCCTTAAGTTGAATATTATACTTCGGTTGAAATTCTTTAATGAGATTATTTTCCAGCAACAAGGCTTCATTCTCTGTATTCACAATCGTAAATTCAATATGATGCGCTTGCTTGATGAGCAACTGCAAACGTGCAGGTTTATCATTCAAACTCACAAAATAACTGCTAACACGATTGAATAAATTCTTTGCTTTGCCTACATACAAAATCACATTCTCAGCATTTACATATCTGTAAACACCAGGCTGATTGGGCAATTGCGGCTGAAAAAGTTTGAATTCGTCTAAAGTCATTAGGGCGAAAATACGAAATTGAAATTGATGTTCGAATTTGTCAAGCTTTGAAAGATTTCGCAAATTTTGAAAACTTGACAAATCTTGAAATATGGAAAATCTTAGTTTCTGAATTTATGGAGCCATTCTTAATTCGCTATTGGTTTTATTCTTTTAATTATTGAATTCCCGTTTTGATTTAACCTTTCAGCTGGAACATTATTAGTGCATGATAAGAAATTAGCCATACAAATCAGAAGCAGAAAATTTAAGTGCATTTTGTGGGG